>NZ_JBQCTZ010000085.1:0-14741 GCF_051963715.1 Neisseria sp. P0001.S005
ATCGGTCAGGAACACGCAAAAAAAGCGTTGGCAGTATCGGTTTACAACCACTACAAACGCCTGCGCCACCCGAAAGCGGAAGGCAAAGTTGAATTGTCCAAGTCCAACATCCTGCTCATCGGCCCTACCGGCTCAGGTAAAACCCTGTTGGCGCAATCTTTGGCGCGCAAACTGGATGTCCCTTTTGTCATGGCGGATGCCACAACTTTGACCGAAGCCGGTTATGTCGGTGAAGACGTCGAACAAATCATCACCAAACTTTTGGGCAAATGTGATTTTGACGTTGAAAAAGCCCAGCGTGGCATCGTTTATATCGATGAAATCGATAAAATTTCACGCAAAAGTGACAATCCGTCCATCACGCGCGATGTATCTGGCGAAGGCGTGCAACAAGCCTTGCTGAAACTGATTGAAGGCACGGTAGCCAGCGTTCCCCCTCAAGGCGGCCGCAAACATCCGAACCAAGAATTCATCAACGTTGATACCACCAACATCCTCTTTATCTGCGGCGGTGCATTTGCCGGCTTAGAAAAAGTCATCCGTCAACGTACTGAAAAAGGCGGTATCGGCTTTGGTGCGGCGGTACACAGCAAAGATGAAAACGCCGATATTTCAGCTTTGTTTGAAACCGTCGAGCCTGAAGACTTGATTAAATTCGGCTTGATTCCCGAGCTTATCGGTCGTCTGCCTGTGATTGCCACATTGGCAGAATTGGATGAAGATGCTTTGGTCAACATTTTGACCGAACCGAAAAATGCCTTGGTCAAACAATACCAAACCTTGTTTGAAATGGAAGATGTCGGCCTTGAGTTTGAAGAAGATGCCTTGCGCAGCATCGCCAAACTGGCTATGGAACGCAAAACCGGTGCGCGCGGCCTGCGCTCTATCGTTGAACGCTGCCTCTTGGACACCATGTATGCCCTGCCTGATTTGAAAGACGTAGCCAAAGTCGTCATCAATAAAGAGGTCGTGGAAAAAGGCGAACAGCCAAAACTTTTCCGTGAAGACGGCAGCGAATATAAGTAATAAGGACATTCTCTAAAAAAGACGTGTACACGTTACACGTCTTTTTTTTATTTTTTAATAAAACCAAAAGCATATCTTTGATTAATGGTCTTATACATGAAAAAACAAAGGCCGTCTGAAACATATTCAGACGGCCTTTGTTTTCAAGTTGCTCTAAGTCTGTCTTCATCCGGAGTATTGATGAGAGTGACTTCCTTGAATTTTATGAAGCTTATTTTTTTGCTTTTTTAGCAGCTTTTTTTGCAGGAGCAGCTTTAGCAGCAGGCTCGGATGCGGCAGCTTCAGGAGCAACAGCCTCAGGCGCTGCTACCGGTTCAGATGCAG
Organism: Neisseria sp. P0001.S005; assembly: GCF_051963715.1. NCBI lineage: Bacteria > Pseudomonadati > Pseudomonadota > Betaproteobacteria > Neisseriales > Neisseriaceae > Neisseria > Neisseria sp. P0001.S005. Next base: position 1,351 of record NZ_JBQCTZ010000085.1, read on the forward strand.
CAGGCTCGGAGGCAGCTGATTCAGCCGTACGTTGATAGCCTTTGCCTTTCATGCAAGCATCAAACACAGCGCGGTCAGCATTTTCACCAGATGCTTGTTGACATTGAGTCATTGCTTCTTCAACAGTGATGCGTGGCGCTGCCGCTTCTTCAGGTTTGGAAGAAGAACAAGCTGCCAACATCAGGCTACCAGTTGCAAGAGCGATCAATAAAGTTTTCATAATTGTATATTCCTAAATTTTGATTTTATGGTTTACCGTTAAACGGGAGATACAGGCTACAAAACAAGCTCTGCACCTCAATATTGAGTACATGAGTACAATTTAGTTTCATTTCAGCCTGTAAGTTTTTGATAAATTAATTCTATTGACGTTAAGACAAATGCTTAATCCTCAATAAACTCAAAACCTTGCAGGCCAGTAAATTTTTCTGTTTTTGAACTGTAAAAATATCAAAACTTGGTCAATCCTAGCTGCAACCATCATTTGGGGAGTCCCTCTTTTTATGGCATAATGGACTACTTGACGGATTGTTCCTCTCCCCATTTTTTCAAACCGCAGAATCAAAATCATACTGCGGTTTATCCATTTCAGAATCAGATTTTTCAGACGGCCTCACCATTCAAAAGGCCGTCTGAACAGAAAGCCACCATCATGAATCCTTTCTCTTCACTCGGTTTAGGCAGCGAATTGGTCTCTGCCCTGACCGATCAGGGTTATGAAAACCCGACGCCTATCCAAGCCGCAGCGATTCCTAAAGCCTTGGCAGGACACGACCTTTTGGCCGCAGCACAAACCGGCACAGGTAAAACCGCCGCCTTTATGCTGCCCAGCCTCGAACGCCTGAAACGCTACGCCACATCCAGCACCTCCCCTGCCATGCACCCTGTCCGTATGTTGGTATTGACCCCGACCCGCGAACTGGCCGATCAAATCGATCAAAACGTGCAGGCATACATTAAAAATCTTCCTTTGCGCCATACCGTCCTCTTCGGCGGCGTCAATATGGACAAACAAACTGCCGACTTGCGCGCCGGTTGCGAAATTGTTGTCGCGACGGTTGGCCGACTGCTCGACCACGTCAAACAAAAAAACATTAATTTAAACAAAGTTGAAATCGTTGTACTCGATGAAGCCGACCGTATGCTTGATATGGGTTTCATCGACGATATCCGCAAAATCATGCAGATATTGCCCAAACAGCGACAAACCCTGCTTTTTTCCGCCACTTTCTCACCGCCTATCCGCAAGCTTGCACAAGATTTTATGCACACGCCTGAAATGGTCGAGGTGGCCGCGCAAAACACCACCAACGCCAATGTCGAGCAACACATCATTGCCGTTGATGCACTCAAAAAGCGCAACCTGCTCGAACGTCTGATTGTTGATTTGCATATGAATCAAGTCATTGTATTCTGCAAAACCAAACAAAGCGTCGATCAAGTTACCCGCGACCTCGTCCGCCGCAACATTGCCGCCCAATCCATCCACGGCGACAAATCCCAACAAAGCCGACTGGAAACCCTCAATGCCTTTAAAGAAGGCACATTACGCGTTTTGGTTGCCACCGACGTTGCAGCGCGCGGCTTGGATATTGCCGAGTTGCCTTTCGTCATCAACTACGAGCTGCCAACCCAACCTGAAGACTACGTTCACCGCATCGGACGTACCGGCCGGGCCGGTGCCGACGGCGTTGCCATTTCCTTGATGGATAAAACCGAACAGAAAATGTTTGAATCCATTAAAGAGCTGATCGGCAGCGATTTGAATGTGGAACGCATCGAAGGCTTTGAGCCGCATTGGTGGGGCAACGACAATCAAGATGAAGCCAAAGCGCAACCGGTTCAACACAACGACAGCCGCTCTCGCCGCGATGATAGAAACAAACGCAACGAATACGCGAGCAAGTCAGACAAAAGCTCGAAAAAAGCAGAAGAGAAAAACGATCCGGGTATTGTCTGCGGCAAAATTGCCGGCAGAACACGCCGCAGCCGTCACGAGCGTCAGCCTTGCGCCCTGCTCCAACCTGGTTTTGGCGTAAAGTAAACAACGCTGATTAATCGGTTTTCTGATTATTTATCCTAAGCAAAGGCCGTCTGAAACTTATCTTTCAGACGGCCTTTTATTAAACTAAAAATAAAGGACGTGATGAACACGCCCTTTATTTTTCCGTTTCAGACGGCCTTTATTATTTAAGGCCGTCTGAAAATCGGTTTACCTTGTTACATTAAACATTCACGGTTTCGGCTACTTCGTTGTAGCTATCGATTTCGTTGAAGTTCATGTAGCGGTAGATTTGGTCGCCCTGCTCGTTGATGATACCAATATTGGCTTGGTATTCTTCAACTGTCGGGATTTTACCCAGTTTAGAGCAGATTGCCGCCAACTCAGCCGAGCCGAGGTAAACAAAGGTGTTTTTACCCAAGCGGTTCGGGAAGTTACGGGTAGAAGTGGACATTACAGTCGCGCCTTCGTGTACTTGTGCTTGGTTACCCATACACAATGAGCAACCCGGCATTTCCATACGCGCACCTGCACGGCCGAGTACGCCGTAGTGGCCTTCGTCAGACAACTCTTTCGCATCCATTTTGGTTGGAGGCGCCATCCACAGACGCACCGGGATGTCGGTTTTACCTTCCAAGAGTTTGGAAGCGGCGCGGAAGTGGCCGATGTTGGTCATACAAGAACCGATGAACACTTCGTCGATTTTGGTGCCGGAGCGTTCAGACATGAAGCACACGTCGTCAGGGTCGTTCGGGCAAGCAATAATCGGCTCTTTAATGTCGTCCATGTTGATCTCAATCACGGCGGCGTATTCGGCATCTTTATCCGCTTCGAGCAATTCAGGATTTGCCAACCATGCTTCCATGGCTTTGATACGGCGTTCCAAAGTGCGCGAATCTTGATAGCCGTTGGCAATCATGTTTTTCATCAACACAATGTTGGATTTCATGTACTCGATAATCGGCTCTTTGTTGAGCTTCACAGTACAGCCTGCAGCAGAACGTTCGGCAGACGCGTCAGTCAATTCAAAGGCTTGTTCCACTTTCAAATCAGGCAGACCTTCGATTTCGAGGATGCGGCCGGAGAAGATATTTTTCTTACCGGCTTTAGCAACAGTAAGCAGGCCTTGTTTAATCGCGTACAACGGAATGGCGTTCACCAAATCGCGCAGGGTTACGCCCGGTTGCAGTTTGCCGCTGAAGCGTACCAATACGGACTCAGGCATATCGAGCGGCATTACGCCTGTAGCTGCTGCGAAAGCAACCAAGCCGGAGCCGGCAGGGAAAGAAATACCGATAGGGAAACGGGTGTGGCTGTCGCCGCCGGTACCGACTGTATCAGGCAACAGCAGACGGTTGAGCCATGAGTGAATCACGCCATCACCCGGACGCAGGGATACACCGCCACGGGTAGAGATGAAAGCAGGCAATTCTTTATGGGTTCTCACATCGACGGGTTTTGGATAAGCCGCGGTGTGACAGAAAGACTGCATCACCATATCTGCTGAGAAGCCCAAGCAAGCCAGGTCTTTCAATTCGTCGCGAGTCATCGGGCCGGTAGTATCTTGCGAGCCGACAGTAGTCATGCGTGGTTCGCAGTAAGTACCCGGACGCACGCCTTTGCCTTCCGGCAAACCGCAGGCGCGGCCAACCATTTTTTGAGCCAAGGTGAAACCGGCTTTGCTTTCAGCTGGCGCTTGAGGCAGACGGAATTCGGTAGAAGCAGGCAGTTTCAGTGCTTCGCGCGCTTTGGCAGTCAGACCGCGACCGATAATCAGGTTGATACGGCCACCGGCTTGTACTTCGTCCAGCAATACTTGCGATTTCAGGCTGAACTCGGCAACGGTTTCGCCGTTTTTCACGATCTTGCCTTCATAAGGCAGGATATCGACGACATCGCCCATTTTCAGAGCAGACACATCAACTTCAATCGGCAATGCGCCGGAGTCTTCTTGAGTATTGAAGAAAATAGGAGCAATTTTGCCACCCAGGCATACGCCGCCGAAACGTTTGTTCGGTACGAACGGAATATCTTCGCCTGTATGCCAAATCACAGAGTTGGTAGCAGATTTACGTGAAGAGCCGGTACCGACCACGTCGCCAACGTAAGCAACCGGATGGCCTTTGGCTTTGAGTTCTTCCAACAATTTAATCGGACCGACTTCGCCCGGTTTGTCAGGCGTGATGCCGTCGCGCGGGTTTTTCAACATCGCCAGCGCGTGCAGAGGGATATCAGGACGGCTCCATGCATCAGGTGCAGGAGAAAGGTCGTCTGTATTGGTTTCACCGTCGACTTTGAAGACGGTAACAGTGATTTTTTCAGGAACTTTGGCACGAGAAGTGAACCATTCGGCATCCGCCCAAGATTGCAATACTTCTTGCGCGTATTTGTTGCCTTTTTCGGCTTTTTCTTGAACATCGTGGAAAGAGTCGAACATCAGCAGAGTGTGTTTCAGACCATTTGCAGCGATAGGCGCAAGTTTGTCGTTGTCCAAGAGTTCGATGAGTGCATGAATGTTGTAACCACCAAGCATGGTACCCAACAGCTCGGTAGCATACTCAGGGGAAATCAGCGGACTGGATGCGCTGCCTTCGGCAACGGCTGCCAAAAATGAGGCTTTAACTTTGGCGGCATCGTCCACACCGGGTGGTACGCGGTGAGCCAACAGCTCAACCAAGAATTCACCTTCACCGGCAGGTGGATTTTTCAGCAGCTCAACCAAATCAGCAGTCTGCTGAGCAGTCAGAGGAAGGGCGGGAATACCAAGGGCGGCGCGCTCGGCGGCGGCTTTACGATAGGCTTCTAACATCTCTTTGTTCCTTTTTCTGTTTTTTCTTCTGGGCAGTTGCAAATGATTTGCAATTAAGGATTGTGAACAATCCTTTTGACCATCATAGACCAGTTTTCAAAAAATGGGAACAGTTATGTTGCTGAATGTAATAAATTTAAACTATTTTGTTTAATGTGTTAATAGTCCAACCTATCTAAAGCCGCCCTCTTCTTAAACATTTTAGCCAAACAGACGGGAAACTTCGGCTGATTTTTTACGGTACGGCAATATGATTTCAACGCGGAACAGGCCGTCTGATTGGATGTTTCTGATTTTCGCGTCGGTGTCATACATCAAAGTCAGGCGCTCTTTCAAATTGCGCAAAGCCATAGAATTGCCTTTATGCGGCTTAGTATTTTCGTTAGATTCTGTTCCGCACGGATTTTCGATACTGATGAAAATAGATGATTTTTCCAACTTTGTTAATACCGTAATTATCCCTGGTCGGTGGATAGATTCGACACCATGGAATACGGCATTTTCCAAAAGCGGTTGCAGCAGCAGATGCGGCGTTTCCGCATCATCAGGCGCATGGTGCTGCCACATGACCTGTACGCGCATATGTCCCATGCGGATTTGCTCGATGGCAATATATTCCTGCGCCCACTCGATTTCCTGTCCTAAGGTGCTGTTTTGACTACCGTCGCGCAGTTGTGCGCGGAACAAGTTGGCCAAATTTTCCAGCAAAGTTTCCGCATCATACGGACGCAGACGGATTAAGCTGATGGCGGCATTCAAGCTGTTAAACAAGAAATGCGGACGGATACGCGCTGTCAACGCGCTCAGCCTGGCTTCGGAAATGGAGGGCGCAAGGCTGTTGCGGCGGGCGGCTTCGATGTACATGAAACTGAAACAAAAAAAGGTCAACAAGAAGAAGTGTTGAATCAGCGGCCAAATTTGCGTCTTCAAAATCACTAGATCGACAAACAAGAAAATAAGCAGGTTGGAGATGTAGGAAACCACAACGCTGTACTGCGAGCGAAGCAGGGACGGCGCAAATGCCTGTAAGAAATAGACTTTAAGTAAAATTAAAAGGATGACGGGGCAAGCCCATGAAAAATGTTGGAAAATCTGTTCCGGATAAGGCACACCCGATACCGTCATCAACGGAAAGATAAACAAACTGATTAACAAAACAATGAGCAGGCGTACCAGAGTTGCGGAATTGCGCAAATCCGGCACTGCGAAATTCTGGTTTATTTGACGTATAATAGACATGATTTCAACCGTTTTCTTTCATAATGTATAGACGGGTCTGCTATATTGAAGACGTAGACCCTGTTTTTTTATTTATATTTTAAGGATGCTGATATGAGCAAGGACAAAACCTGGTCAGGCCGTTTTAACGAACCTGTTTCCGAGCTGGTCAAAAAATATACCGGCTCGATTGATTTTGACAAACGACTGGCAGAATGGGACATCCAAGGCTCGCTGGCACATGCGCAAATGCTGACACAGTCGGGCGTTTTGAGCGAAGACGACCTCTCCGCCATCCGCCAGGGCATGGTCGAGATTATAGCAGAAATCAAGGAAGGAACGATTTCCTGGTCGCTGGATTTGGAAGATGTCCACATGAACATCGAACGCCGCCTCACCGACAAAATCGGCGATGCCGGCAAACGCCTGCACACCGGCCGAAGCCGCAACGACCAAGTCGCTACCGACATCCGCCTGTGGCTGCGCGATCAAATTACCGTTATTCAAAGCCTGATTCAAAACCTTCAGACGGCCTTGGTTGATTTGGCGGAACAAAACGCCGAAACCGTCATGCCCGGCTTTACCCATCTGCAAGTTGCCCAGCCGGTTAGCTTCGGGCATCACATGCTCGCCTACGTTGAAATGCTCGGCCGCGATTTCGAGCGCATGGCCGACTGCCGCAAACGCGTCAACCGTATGCCGCTCGGCGCCGCCGCATTAGCCGGTACCACCTACCCGATTCAACGCGAAATTACCGCCGAGCTGTTGGGATTTGAGCAAATCTGCCAAAACTCGCTCGATGCCGTATCTGACCGCGATTTTGCCATTGAGTTCACGGCTGCCGCTTCTCTGATTATGGTTCATCTGAGCCGTCTTTCCGAAGAATTGATTTTGTGGATGAGCCCGCGTTTCGGCTTTATCGACATTGCCGACCGTTTCTGCACCGGCTCTTCCATCATGCCGCAAAAGAAAAACCCCGACGTACCCGAACTCGTGCGCGGTAAATCCGGTCGCGTGATTGGCCACCTGATCGGCCTGGTTACCCTGATGAAATCGCAACCTTTGGCATACAATAAAGACAATCAGGAAGACAAAGAGCCTTTGTTTGATACTGCCGATACGCTTATCGACACCCTGCGCATTTACGCCGACATGATGCGCGGCGTAACCGTCAAACCCGACAACATGCGCGCCGCCGTAATGCAGGGTTTTGCAACTGCTACCGATTTGGCGGATTACTTGGTGAAAAAAGGCATGCCCTTCCGTGACAGTCACGAAGTCGTTGCCCAAGCCGTGCGCCATGCCGATGAAGCTGGCGTTGATTTGAGCGAATTGCCGCTTGAAGTCTTGCAAGGTTTCAGCGGTTTGATTGCCGACGATGTGTACACTGTGCTGACACCCGAAGGCAGCTTAAACGCGCGCAACCACTTGGGCGGCACCGCGCCTGAACAAGTCCGTTTCCAAGTGAAACGCTGGCGTGAATTATTGGCTTAAACCCATCTAAACACATAAGTAAAAGGCCATCTGAAAATTTTCAGACGGCCTTTTGATTACCCGTGTTACACTCAACCTCACAATAAAAACAGATAAAACCTAAACTTACCTTCAAACGAGAAAACACGCCTCCTGACTTTGCCGCTGTCTTCAAACAAAAGGAGCAAGGATGAAAAACATTGTCTTAAAATTGATCATAATCTGCCTATGCTGCGGATACTATGCCGTATTCGTCGCTTGGGAAAATGGCGGATTCAGCCAGCTCCATGATTTTCAAGCAATAGAGAACAACGGCATGAGCGCATACCTTCATCAAACCTCCGCCGCCACCATGCAGGCTGAAAAAAACGAGCTGTCGATTTTGCAAAACAACCAAAACAGCTTGGCCTCTTGCGTCGGCATTGAATCTTTATGCGAACAGGCCAAGCCAGGAATCTGGGTTGAACATGCCAAATTCTTGCAACACAAAGACACGGGCAAATTATTGGTACTTTCGTTGGACTATTTGGAAAACAATGACACCGCAAAAACCCTACACAACCGCTATACTGCATCGCTCCTACCCCAAGCAGACAGAACGGAGGCATGGCATTACGCCTGGCGTACATTTCTGAGCTCAATAATGTTTCTAATGGGCATCAATCTGACGCCAATGATTTTTGCCCTATTCGAAGAAAAGACAAGCGCAGCATAAAAACATGCCGTCTGAAAACATTTTCAGACGGCATGTTTCATTATTAAAGCTTAACGCGGATGAACCATATCGGCAGGAACGACCAATTCATCAAACTCTTCTCCCGTCAACAAGCCCAATTCGATGGCGGTTTCGCGCAACGATTTGTCGTTTTTATAGGCGGTTTTGGCGACTTTGGCGGCGTTTTCGTAGCCGATTTTGCGGTTTAACGCAGTAACCAACATCAGAGAATGGTGCAAGAAATAATCGATTTTTTCCGGTACGGGTTCAATGCCGACGGCGCAGTTTTCGTTGAAGCTGTTGCACGCATCGCCCAAGAGGCGGATGGATTGCAAGAGGTTGTAAGCGATAACGGGCATATAGACGTTCAGCTCGAAGTTGCCCGATGCGCCTGCCATGCCGATGGTGACGTCGTTGCCGAACACTTGGCAGCACACCATGGTCATTGCTTCGCATTGGGTCGGGTTGACTTTGCCCGGCATGATGGACGAACCCGGCTCGTTTTCGGGGATTTTGATTTCGCCCAAACCGCAGCGCGGGCCGCTTGCCAGCCAGCGGATGTCGTTGGCGATTTTGTTCAGGCTTGCCGCCAGCGTTTTCAATGCGCCCGAAGCGGCAACGGCAGCATCGCGTCCGCCCAAGGCTTCAAATTTGTTCGGCGCGCTGACAAACGGCAAGCCGGACAATTCGGCGAGTTTGGCGGCGGCTTTTTCGGCGTATTCGGGATGGCTGTTCAAACCCGTGCCGACCGCCGTGCCGCCCAAAGCGAGTTCATACAAGTCTTTAAGCACATCGTTCAGACGGCCTAAACCGTGATCGAGCTGGGAAACGTAACCGGAAAACTCTTGTCCCAAAGTCAGCGGCGTCGCGTCTTGCAAGTGAGTGCGGCCGATTTTGACGATAGGGGCGAAAGCTTGGGCTTTTTTGTCCAATGTATCGCGCAAGGTTTTTACCGCTGGAATAAGGTGGCGGTTGATTTCAATCGCGGCGGCGACATGGATGGCGGTCGGGAACGCGTCGTTGGTCGATTGTGCGTGGTTCACATGGTCGTTGGGATGGACGGGCTGATACGCCGCCAGACCTGTACCGGCGATTTCGTTGGCACGGTTCGCCAGCACTTCGTTCATGTTCATATTGGACTGCGTGCCGGAACCGGTCTGCCACACTACCAATGGGAACTGCCCGTCGAGCTTGCCGTTCAACACGTCATCCGCCGCCTGCGTAATCAAATCCGCCTGCACAGGCTTAATCCTGCCGAGGGAAACATTGGTGGCGGCGGCGGCTTTTTTCACCAGCGCCAAAGCATAAATCAACGGCTGCGGCAGGGTTTCGCCGCCGATTTTGAAATTGTTGCGGCTACGCTGGGTCTGCGCGCCCCAATAGGCTTCGGACGGGACTTCGACATTGCCCATGGTGTCGTGTTCGGTACGGGTACTCATGCGTTTCTCCTATATTTAAACAGAAATAATAATGATTCGTAAATTTATTATACCCAGCAAAAGGCCGTCTGAAAAGAGAGAGGTTTTCAGACGGCCTTTTGCTTTATTAACCTGAAATATTAATAGAAGATAAAACCCGATTTCGGAGCAAATACAACCTGCGCCGCCGCTCCCCTTTTCTAAAAACTCTCCTCCTTGTTGATTTGTATTTTGCGCTAGGTATTTATCGACAATAAATACCTTATCGTTTCTTTACTTTGTTTCTCTCCAAGAGCATAATGAATAAAAATGATTATCAGGAGATAGAGATGAAACGAAAACATTTGGTTTACCTGTTAATGAGCAGTTTTGCCGCCGCAAACGGCTTTGCCGAAACCTTGGCAGACCCCGATGAAATCCAGCCTGTCAAAACCTTTTCCCCTCCCAAACCGATTGCCCCGACCGCTGCACAAGGCTATTTCCCCGAAAACCAATTCGACCGCACCGACCGCAGCGATCATTACTTTGTTACCGAAAACATAGACCAAGCCTTCCGTCCATTAAAAGCAAACAGCGGCTTTTACGGCAAAAGCTTTTACAATTCCGTTACCGCGCAAGCGCGCGGGGCAAAAGTGTACGGCGTGGCCAACCTCAATCACACCAAAGCCAACGGCTATAAAGACGGCGACGGCAATCAGACTGATTGGAAATACAGCCGTTTTAATCAAGCTTTGGTACTCGGTTTCGTGCCGTCTGAAAATCAGGAATACCGCCTCACCTACCTACACGACGACATTAACAACGACCGCCAGCCGCAGTTCGTCAATGACGCATTGGATACCGAACGCCACATCGCCAAACTCAACGCGCGTTGGGGTAATGCCGATTTGAGCAATACGGTCAGCGCGGAAGCAGGCATCATCAAACTCAAACGCCGCGCCGACAATTACTCCCTGCGCCCAAACAACACGCCGCAGCAAGTGTTCGTAGAACTTGACCGCAAAGTGTACGACTTCTCACTCAAACACGACGCAGATTTCGGCAAGTTCCACAATACCGCCGCCGTCAGCTACCGCAACGACAGCCAAAACGGCGAGCGCAACGCCCACACTCCCATGCGCGACTTCCTCAACGGCTACCGTTTCGCCGATGTGCACATCGACCGCTGGCGCATTGCCGATACCCTGTCTTACAAGTTTGACGACCGACACAAACTGGGCTTGGGCTTAAGCTACGAAATCAACGAAGCGGACGTACGCAAAAATACGGCGCAGCCTGCCCATCCGATGAACCGAAACCTTGCCTTCGCTTCATCGCAACAAATCTGGAAAACCCATTACGGCTATGACTTCAACGGCAAAGTGCGCCGTCATGCCTTCTCCGGTGAACTCAAATACGATTTCACGCCGTCTGAAACGCAAAAATACAGCGTTTCCCTTGCTCACTTAGAACGCATCGGCGACAACACCGAACGCTTCAACTCGCTTGCCGCCATCGTGCAAAACCGCATGAACGGCGCGCTGATGAACCAAAACCCAGCCGCCGCCATCGCAGGCAATCCCCTGCTGAAAACCGAAAAACACAACCGCATCAAGCTTACCGCCGACAGCCGCAACGACTACTACAACGGCTATATGAACTCGTTGGCAGGCGCGGGCTGGAACGTGGGCGGCACGCTTGTGGCGGACAAAGTCAAAGACCTGATTATTTTTGACCGCGCCCACGGACAAAGCGGCACGGCTTCCAAAGGCGGCGGCATCATCACACGCAACGTGGACGCACGATTGTTCACCGCGCAGGCCTACGCGCGTTACAACTTCAATCCGTATTGGGCGGCAGGCATCAAAGCCGCCTACAACTACGGACACAACGAAACCGACGGCAGGCCGCTCTATCAAATCCGCCCGTTTGAAGTCGCCGTCCAAGCCGACTACAAAAACTACTTTACCTACGGCAGCTACAACATCGGCGCCGCAACACGCTTTGTCGCCAAACAAACGCGCGGCGACTTTGACGCGGCAAGCGGTCTGGGCATAGACAAACGCGAAGCCGTCAAAGGCTTTACTGTTGCCGACGTTTATGCCGGTATGAATATTAAAGACAAATACGGCTTGCGTTTGGGCGTGAACAACGTGTTCAACAAAAAATACGCCGAATACATCAGCGGCGACCACGTCCTCGCCCTGTCGCCCAGTGTGGTATATGCACCGGGCAGGACATATTGGTTGAGTTTGCACGCGGCTTTTTAAAATCAGGCCGTCTGAAAGAATGCCTACACTGGCTTATTTAAGAATTAGGAGATAAAAAATGGATATGAAAAGACGCGATTTCTTAAAAATGACCGCCGCGCTGGCAGCCGCAGGTGTTTCGCCTTCATTGTTGGCAGCCGGTAAAGAGCAATTTACCGTATACGGCGCACCGGCAATGCCCAGCGTTACCATCGCCGTAGCGGCGTTGCAAGGCAAGCTGGCGAAGCAGGCAGATGTATCGCTAAAAATTTGGCGTTCGCCCGACCAACTGCGTGCAGGCGTAGCAAGCGGACAATTTAAAGTGATGATGAGTCCGAGCAATGTCGGCGTAAACCTGCGCAACCAAGGGCAGAAAGTCGGCATGGTCAATATTTTGACCAACGGCATCACGCAGCTGATGTGCAAAGGCAGCGCGATTGCCTCACCACAGGATTTGGTCGGCAAAAAAATCCTTGTGCCGTTTAAAAACGACATGCCCGACATCGTGCTGCAAGCCTTGTTGAAAAAACTGAAAATCGACGCGCACAAAGTCGGCATCACTTACACCGCCACGCCGCCAGAAGCAGTCGGACTGTTTTTGAGCAAGGACTACCACGCCGCCATTCTGCCCGAACCGATGGCAACCGCCAGCCTGCTTAAAGGCAAAACCATGGGCGTAAACGTCGTGCGCGGTTTTGATTTGGTAAAAGCATGGGGACAGGCATTTGACACCAAACCGCTGATTCCGATGGCAGGCATCATCGCCAACGAAGAATATTTCCACGCGCACAAAGCGCAGTTCGACATCTTCCATCAGGATTTGAAAAACGCGCTCAACTGGATACTGGCCAACCGCCAAAGCGCCGCGAAAATCGGCAAAAACTACCTGCCCGCCCCCGAACCCGCCCTAGTCATGGGCTTGGACGGCGCGCGGCTGACAGTAACCAAAGGCAGCGAAGTGAAGAACGAGATTTTGAAATTTTACGAAATCCTGATGCAGTTCAACCCGAAACTTTTGGGCGGCAAGCTGCCGGATAACGGGTTCTTCTTGGCTTAAAATGGGAGAAAGGCCGTCTGAAAGTGTAGAATAGTTGTGAGTATTCAATCTTCTATTTTTCAGACGGCCTATTCTCTCCAAAACATAACTACCAAAAAAACAAACCATGATTAAAACCGACAAAATACGCAAACCGCAGCCTGCGGTGTTTTACATCATCGACTACCTTTGGAGCGGCTTTGCCGGTCTGGGCGTGGCGATGATGGTGGTGGCGTTTTGGGCGTGGGGCAGTGCCGTGTTTGGTGAGTTTATGCTGCCCGCGCCGGTCGAGGTGTTTCAAAAATCTTTGGATTTATTGAAACATTTTCAGGAAAACGAAATCGGGATTTCGCTGTGGCGGTCGGTGGTGGGCATTTCGGTTGCGCTGGTGGCTGGATTGGCGGCGGGGCTGGTAGCGGGCAGTTTTAAGACGGCGATGGCGTTGCTTAAGCCTGTGATTACGGTTTTGTTGGCGATGCCGCCGATTATTTG
>NZ_JBQCTZ010000086.1:0-14635 GCF_051963715.1 Neisseria sp. P0001.S005
AGACGGGTGTTTTTGTGCATGTTCATGTTTCAGTATTCTCCTGGAAATACTGTAAACAACGCTACTAGTTTCTACAGATAAACCTAATAAAACCATCTTCAGCACATACGCCATGATTCATTTCTTATCTCAAAATATTTCATCCAAACAAGCCACTGCCATCGGGCTGCTTGCTGTTGCCTTGTGGAGCTTCGTCATTTCCCTGATACGCTCTTTGAGCCTGCATATGGGGGCAGTGGGTGGCGCGGCAATGATGTACACCTTGTCCACCGTATTGATTTGGCTGATTTTCGGCCGGCCGCATTTGCGCAATTACAACCGCAGCTATTTGTTTTGGGCGAGCGTGTTTTTTGTCGGCTGCGAATTATGTTTGTCGCTGTCGGTCGGTTTCGCGCAAAACGCAAGACAGGCGGTGGAAATCGGCATGGTGAATTATTTGTGGCCGACGTTTACCATCGTCGGGGCGGTATATTTCAACAAACAGCCGTCAAAATGGTGGATAGTCATCGGCTTTGTGCTGTCGTTTTTAGGAATTGCCACCGTACTGGGGGGCGATGTCGGCTTGTCGGTTTCCGGCATCTACCACAATGTCCGCACCAATCCCGGCGGCTATATCATGGCATTTGTAGATGCCGTGCTTTGGGCGGCATATTGCACGCTGACGGCGCGTGTGAAAGCAGAGGGCAGCAGCGTTGGCTTCTTCTTTGCGCTGGTGTCGATACTGTTGTGGATCGAATACTTTCTCAGCGGCGCGAATACGTTGAATTTTGATGCCGTATCGATCGGCTATGCCGTTGCCGCGGCAGCTTGTATGGGTTTAGGCTATGCGGTGTGGAATATCGGTATTTCGCGCGGCAACCTGACAGTATTGGCAGGCGCATCTTATTTCATTCCAGTGTTGTCTGCGGTAGTGTCCTCGTTTTTGATTAGCGCGCCTTTGTCCATGACATTTTGGAAGGGGGCTGGAATGGTGTGCTTAGGATCGATTGTGTGTTGGTTGGCGACACGGAGAAAACGGATGGCGTGAGGTAATATCCCATAGCTTTGCGATATAACGAAAACAGCTTTTTTAACAACCAAACATTCTTTCCCATTTTCAGACGGCCTGTTTAAAGTAGCACTCAGTTTGAGAAATCACGAGAAGTAGACAAACTTAACCGCGCTGCCGAATCCGCCGAAACGCTCAAGCTCAACGACATCGGTAGTATCAGTTTCAAAACTCGCCGCTGCCGCATACGAAGACAACCATGCACAAGGCGCGTTTATTCTGATTGACGAAGCCACCAACCATACTGTCGCGGCAGGCATGATACGCAAAGTCAGCGAAGCAAACAGTTTTGAAATTTAAAAGAAAAGTTGAAATAAAAAAAGGCCGTCTGAACATTCAGACGGCCTGATATTTTATTCAAGTCGAAAATGCTTATGCGCCGTAAACCGGATATTTATTGCACAAAGCAGTCACTTGTTCGCGGACTTTTGCGAGGTTAGCTTCGTCTTCAGGGTTTGCCAAGACATCGGCAACCAAGTTCGCCAATACGCGTGCGTAGGCTTCGTCAAAACCACGAGTGGTCATGGCAGCAGAGCCGATGCGGATGCCGGAAGTCACGAATGGTTTTTCCGGATCATTCGGAATAGCGTTTTTGTTGACGGTAATGTGAGCTTTGCCCAAAGCGGCTTCGGCGGCTTTACCGGTGATTTTCATCGGTTGCAGGTCAACGAGGAAAACGTGGCTTTCGGTACGGCCGGAAACGATGCGCAAACCGCGTTTGACCAACTCTTCCGCCATGGCGGCAGCATTGATTTTCACTTGTTTTGCGTATTCTTTGAACTCAGGTTGCAACGCTTCTTTAAACGCTACGGCTTTGGCGGCAATAACGTGCATCAACGGGCCGCCTTGCAGGCTTGGGAAGATGGCAGAGTTCAGCGCTTTTTCGTGGGTATTGTCACGGCACAAAATTACACCGCCGCGAGGACCGCGCAGAGTTTTGTGGGTGGTGGTGGTGACGAAGTCGCAGAATGGCACGGGGTTAGGATATTCGCCGCCGGCAATCAGGCCGGCATAGTGTGCCATGTCGACAAAGAGGTATGCGCCGACTTTATCGGCGATTTCGCGGAATTTTGCCCAGTCGATTTGCAACGCGTAGGCAGATGCACCGGCCACAATCATTTTGGGTTTGTGTTCAAGAGCCAAGCGTTCCACTTCGGCATAATCGAGAACTTCGTTTTCATCCAAACCATAAGTAATGGCGTTGTAGAGTTTGCCGGAGATGTTAACGCTTGCGCCGTGGGTCAAGTGGCCGCCGTGTGCCAGAGACATACCCAAAATGGTGTCGCCCGGTTTCAAAACGGAAGCGTACACGGCTTGGTTGGCTTGCGAGCCGGAGTGCGGTTGGACGTTGACATATTCTGCGCCAAACAACTCTTTAGCGCGGTCAATCGCCAATTGTTCGACAATATCAACGTATTCACAGCCGCCGTAGTAGCGTTTGCCAGGATAGCCTTCAGCATATTTGTTGGTCAATTGCGAACCTTGGGCTTCCATAACGGCACAGCTGACGTAGTTTTCAGAGGCGATCAGCTCGACGTGGTCTTGCTGGCGCTTGTCTTCTTGGGCGATGGCTGCTGCCAAATCGGGGTCATATTGTGCGAGGGTAACGCTTTTTGAAAACATGTTCTCGATTCCTTTGTGATGGGCTGAAAATATAGGATGGAGTGCTGCGGATTGGTTCAAGATGAACTATTTTTCTTGCATTGTCAACAATTGTGTCAGGTGTTTGGTTTCAGACGGCCTGAGATTGAAGGGTTTATTTGAAAATATCATCTTGTTTTAAATGAAAATCCATTTTTTCCAGAAGCGCGGCTAAATCGGCTTCCGCTTGAGCGGCTTTAAGATTTTTTGCCAGTTCTACCAGGGCTACCGCATTTAATCGTTCTTTCTCCAGCCGTAGGGCTTCTTCGCTGAAGATTTTGATATTGTCTGCCGATTCGGCGGCATCTATTTTTTCAAATGGATAAAACGATTCTTCGTGTACGGCCAAACCGTCGGGCAGGGGCGCGGCATGGTTGAAATCGGCATCATTGATCGGCATCCATGAAGGATGGTTCTCAAGCAGGATAAATTGTCCGTCCATGCCGTTGATATGACGGAATAGGGTGGTTCGGCCATTATGTAAACGCATAAGTCCGATTGTATGCCCAAGTCGGCAAGCCGTCTATAAAGCCGTTTCTTTCTATTTTGGCGCTAACTTATGTTGATATTATTAATTTTGATGTAAAACAGTTTCGACTTAAAAAAGACTGGATAAAACGCCCGTGTTTGTTATAATGAAGCTAAAGATTGATTCGTCCTAGTTTTTGACCGCAGTACTTTTTTATTTAATTAACAGGAGAGGAAAACAAAATGTTTCCAGAATATCGCGATTTGATTTCTAAACTGAAACAAGAGGATGCACACTTTGCCCGTTTGTTTGACGAGCACAATGAGCTGGACGATAAAATCACCGGTTTGGTTAACAATCCTGTTACCAGCGGTGCCGAAGAGATTGAAGAGCTGAAAAAAGCCAAACTCAAACTCAAAGACGAATTGTATGCTATTCTGCAAAAAGCAGCAGGCAAATAATTAAAAATTGAATAAGGCCGTCTGAACGGTATGATGGAAATCTCGGATTTCGTTTCATGCTGTTTCAGACGGCCTTTTTAGTTGTTTGGTATTTTGTTAATTCTATTAACAAAATTTAAATATTAATTGTAAATCACTCTTAATTGCATTGAAAACTTTGTTAATTTTATTTAAAATTCAAAACGATTTTCATTTTAATTTTAAACAAACAAAACCAAGAGAAACGATGCAATGAAAACATTCACACTCGCCATTTTGCCTTTGGCGTTAATTAGTGCATTCTCACACGCAGCTGAAGAGAAAGCCGTTGAGCAGGCTGAAGTCGATACCGTTTACGTTACTGCCGAGAAGCAGTTGCAACAGTCGCTCGGCGTATCGCGTATTTCTAAAGACGATATCGACAAACGCCCTGCAGCCAATGATATTTCCGAATTTGTCCGCACCATGCCAGGTGTCAACCTGACCGGCAATACGGCAACAGGTCAGCGTGGCAACAAACGCCAAATTGACTTGCGCGGTATGGGTCCTGAAAACACTTTGATTTTGATTGACGGCAAGCCGGTTAATTCGCGCCAGTCCGAGCGTATCAGTATGCGCGGTGAACGCAATACGCGTGGTGACAGTAACTGGGTGCCGGTTGAAGAGATTGAATCCATTACCGTCTTGCGCGGTCCGGCAGCAACACGTTACGGCTCCGGCGCGATGGGCGGCGTGGTCAATATTGTCACCAAAAAAGTGTCTAAAGAATTTAAAGGCCAAGTCAATCTTTACGCCAATCAGCCGCAAGACAGCAAAGAGGGCGCAACCCGCCGTATCGGCTTCAATTTGAGCGGTCCAATCATTCAAGATACTTTGGGCTTCCGCATTTACGGCAACCTGAATAAAACAGATGCAGATGCTGCCGATATTAATGCCGGACACGGCAATGACAGCGCGGCCGGTGTCGAAGGCGTACGCAATAAAGACATTGCAGGCCGTCTGCAATGGAAAATCAGCCCAGCGCAAACGCTGATTTTAGACAGCAGTTACAGCCGTCAGGGCAATATCTACAACGGCGATACGCAAAACAGCAATCCGCGTTCCGCTTTGGTTAATTCTTTGGCCGACAGCAAAGCCGAAACTGCCCGCTTATACCGTTCTGCTTATTCCTTAACGCATGATGGCGCATGGGAATGGGGCGATACCAAAAACGTGATCAGTTATGAGCGCACAATTAACAGCCACTTGCCTGAAGGTTTGGCCGGTGGTCCGGAAGGCAGCTATACAGGCTTGGATTTTGTTCAAAGCCGTCTGAAAAACCTGCGCTTCAGCAGCGAAGCGAATATTCCGTTCAAACTTGGTGTCGATAATGTATTGACGGTCGGTGCGGAATTTACTGACAGCAAATTGGACGATCCTGCCTCCAATACTCAGGGATTTAAAGACCAAGGCAAAACCGATGCGTTTAACGGTATCTCCGCAACGCGCGGCGGTAAGGCATCGCAACGCAACTGGGCGGCATACGTTGAAGACAATATTTCATTGACCGACAAAACCCATCTGATTCCGGCCATCCGTTTCGACCACAACAGCGACAGCGGTAGCAACTGGAGTCCGGCTTTGAACTTCTCGCATCAAATCGGCGAAAACTGGTTGGTCAAAGGCGGTGTTGCCCGTGCGTACAAAGCGCCAAACCTGTATCAAACCAATCCTGACTTTATCCTGTACACACGCGGTCAGGGTTGCCCGCTCAATGCGCCGAACAGCGTCCGTTGCTATTACATGGGCAACAACAATTTGAAACCTGAAACCAGTATCAATAAAGAGATTGGTCTTGAGTTCAACAAAAACGGCTGGCAGGCTTCCGCGACTTATTTCCATAATGCGTACCGCAATAAAATCGTAATTGGCGACCAGCTTATTGCCACCAGCAATATCGGCAACTGGCTCCTGCAATGGGAAAATACGCCGAAAGCGACTATTTCGGGTATCGAAGGCAACTTGGTGATTCCGTTGCATGACACACTCAAGTGGAGCAACAATTTCACTTACATGCACAAATCCGAAGATTATCAAGGCAATCCATTGTCTTTGGTGCCAAAACACACCATCAACAGCACACTGTCTTGGACGCCGAACGAACGCTTTGATGCCAACCTGACCTTTACCCACTACGGTCGCACCAAGCCGCGCAGCGTGGCAGTCAACCATTTGGAGCAAAAAGGTAATCCTCGTGCAGGCGTGGCAGCGTTGTCTTCCGAACACAGCCAAACTCAAGTCGGCTCTTACGGCATCTGGGGCATCAATGCAGGCTACAACTGGAACAAACGCGTAGCCGTCCGTGGCGGTGTCAGCAATCTGTTTGACAAAAAACTGTACCGCACAACTGCCGGCGCACAAACGTACAACGAGCATGGCCGTGCCTTCTACGGCAGTTTGAAAGTATCGTTTTAAGTAGAAGCGTATCAAATAAGGCCGTCTGAAACGGTGTGAAATGAAATCTAGGATTTCTGACACATGGTTTCAGACGGCCTTTTTGAGTTTAAATTTAGAAGCATTTGTTGTTACGGAATTTGCCTCACTTTTTTAGAAAAGTAAAAGGGCAGCATTTGCCGCCCTGAGAATACAAACTGCTTATTCGACCCAAGTTACCATTTCTTCAATCGGTTTGCGTGATTTTTTGGTGATTTCTTTGGCACGATAGCCGAATGTTGCCGCTACGGATACGCCCCATTCGTTGGCATCAAACAGGCCTTCTGCTGCCAATACTTCGTTCATTTTATCGTAGTTGAAGCCTTCGATTGGGCAGGAATCGATGCCGATGGCGGCTGCGCCTGTGAGCATATTGGCCAAAGCAATATAGGTCTGCTTGCCGCTCCAGTCGAAGAGTGCGCGTTGGTCGTCGGCAATTTTAATGTCGGTTTCTTGGAAGCGTTTGTATTTTGCCAACGCTTTTTCCAGCTGCTCTCCTTGCAGGCCCTTGCGTTCGACAACACTGCGGAAGAACGGGGTATCGTAACGGGCATTTTTTTTGGCAAGGATAATCACCAGATGGCTGCAGTCGTCCAGTTGGAATTGCATCCCCCAGCTGAAAGGCTTGATTTTCTCACGCAGGGCTTTGTTTTGAATCACCAAGAATTTCCATGGCTCAGAGCCGACAGAGCTTGGGGAGAGGCGGGCAAATTCTAAAATCGCTGCAAAATCTTCTTGGCTGATTTTTTTGTTGGGATCGTAATAACGGGTGGAGCAGCGATTTTCGAATACTTGCAGCATTTGTTCGCGTGTAATTTGATTCATCTGGTTTTCCTAATAAATGAAGATGTTATTCCAATATCCGGTTCCTTTTGAGGCATTATTACCAGCATAACCTTAAGGAGGAAACAGGCTGGGGCAACACCATGTTAAATCAAACCTGACGGTCAGGCTATCTTTTAATTCTGAATTTCGCAAAAAAATTCGATAAATATCCATATCAATACGAAAAGGCCGTCTGAAACTTTAAACGTTAAAGTTTCAGACGGCCTTTGATTTCAAATCCTGATTACAGATGAGGATTCATCAGGTTTTCCGGGGAGAGGATGCGGTTGAGTTCTTCTTCGCTCAACAGACCGCGCTCCAGTACGACTTCGCGTACGCCTTTGCCGGTTTGGGCGCAGATTTTGCCAACCAAGTCGCCATTGCGGTGGCCGATGTATGGGTTCAGATAAGTGACCAAACCGATGGAGTTGAAGACGTAGTGTTCGCAGATTTCGCGGTTGACCGTAATGCCTTTGACGCATTTGTCGGACAGGTTGACCGCGGCGTTGCCTAAGAGGGAAATGGTTTCAAACATACATTGGGCGATTACCGGCTCCATAACGTTCAGTTGCAGTTGACCTGCTTCGGCTGCGAAAGTGATGGTGGTGTCGTTGCCGATGACTTTGAAGCAGACTTGGTTGACGACTTCGGGAATCACGGGATTGACTTTGGCAGGCATGATGGAAGAACCGGCCTGCAATTCAGGCAGGTTGATTTCTTTCAAACCGGCGCGCGGACCGGAAGAGAGCAGGCGCAAGTCGTTACAGATTTTGGACAGTTTGACGGCTGTGCGTTTCAATGCGCCGTGTACCATCACATATGCGCCGCAGTCGGAGGTCGCTTCGATCAGGTTTTCAGTCAGTTTGCAAGGCAGGCCGCTGACTTCGGAGAGTTTCTCAACGACCAAAGCCGCATAGCCTTTAGGCGTATTCACGCCCGTACCGATGGCGGTGGCGCCGAGGTTGACTTCAAGCAGCAGGGAGCGGGTGCGGTCGAGGTTGAGGATTTCTTCTTCCAACAACACTTGGAAAGATTGGAATTCTTGGCCGGCAGTCATCGGCACGGCATCTTGAAGCTGGGTGCGGCCCATTTTCAAAACGTCTTTAAATTCTTCGGCTTTGGCGGCAAAAGCGTTTTTCAGGACGGCCAGTTTGTCGAGCAATTCGCCGATGTTGTAATACACGGCAAGGCGGAAGCCGGTAGGGTAGGCGTCGTTGGTGGATTGGCTGGCGTTGACATGGTCCATCGGATTGACGATGTCGTAGTGGCCTTTTTCGTGTCCCAAGACTTCCAATGCGAGGTTGGCAATGACTTCGTTAGTATTCATGTTGACCGAAGTACCGGCGCCGCCTTGATAAACGTCGGACGGGAATTGGTCGAGGCAGCGGCCTTTGACCAATACTTCATCGCAGGCTTTTTCGATGGCGGCCGCGATTTCCGGCTTGATGGCACCCAATGCGCCGTTGGCTTGTGCAGTGGCTTTTTTAACCATGACCATGCTGCGGACAAATTGCGGTACGTCGGAAATTTTTTGTGTGGAAATTTTAAAGTTTTCAATGGCGCGCAAAGTATGGATGCCCCAATATACTTCAGCAGGGATCTCGCGGTCGCCCAATAAATCGTGTTCGATTCGTACAGTCATTTCTCTTACCTTCTCGTATAGTTGTGTTGGTGTGCATTATGCGTTTGGAACATTAGCCCAGTTCGGCAAGATTGTCCAGTTAATAAGACTTAATCGTCAGGATGAAAGCGCGCCGCTTCGCGTTCCTTAGCAACTGTATCTTTGTCTTTCAGTTTTGCGCCCAGACCCAACATTTTTTCGTATTCGGATTGCGGCGTGCCGTCTTCCTGCATACCGAACGCGCTGGCATTGACCCAGAGGGCGAGTAGGGAAACGATAATGGCGAAAAAGCCGACGATATACCAAAACATTTTTTTCTTCCTTGTGTGTCTGCGGGGCAGATTGTTGTGGTTTGTAAAGATGTGAATGTAGCACAAACGCGGTTGGGTTTAAATTCTTCTCCTGCATCCTTTCATTGATTTACCTGTAAGTGTTTAGAAAGGAAAAGGCCGTCTGAAGAGTCTTACTTTTCAGACGGCCTCGGAGGCTTTGGTTGGGAAGATTAGCCGCCGCATGCGCCGCAGCAACCGCCTTCGCTGTGACCGCCGCGTTTTTCTTCGTTATTGATAACGGGCAGTTCGGTTTCTTCGGTTTGCTCTTTTTTATCTTCAGGCAAATCGTTTACTTTGATTTTGTTTTCTTCAGCCATGATACATCCTTTCAATGGATTGAGGAGTGGAAAGATTCATAAAGATAGCATCTTTAAGCAGATAAACCAAGCAGCACAAAACTGCCTTGTGATAATGCCATGACTTGGAACAATAAATTTGCTTGTAAAAGCGTTAAGGCCGTCTGAAAAAATCTAAAGAGGAGTGTTGGTTTTTATGGTTTGAAATGGCAGCAGAAAGATTTAAGAATGCTTGATTTGAAGGGATAAACTGACATTGAATTCAAAAAACAATACAATGTTATCATCATCTGAAAACAGCCAATTTATCGGAGCATATATGTATTCATACCACAGCGAACGCCATTTCAGCGACCGCAACAACTGGCTTCGGGCAAGCGTATTGGGTGCCAATGACGGCCTGATTTCCACTGCCTCGCTGTTGACGGGCGTAGCCGCAGCCGCGCCAGATTTTCAAACCCTGCTGTTGACGGGCGTTTCGGCGCTTATCGGGGGCGCGGTGTCAATGGCGGCGGGAGAGTATGTTTCAGTGTCCAGCCAATCGGATACGGAAAAAGCCGATTTGCACAAAGAACGCTACGAATTGGCAAATAATCCTGATGCGGAGTTGGAAGAGCTGACTGAAATTTACCGCCGCCGTGGTTTGTCCGACCCGCTTGCCGCAGAGGTGGCTAAAGCCTTGATGGAACACGATGCACTCGCCGCCCACGCGCGTGACGAAATCGGCATTACCGAAACCTCTGCCGCCCAACCCATGCAGGCCGGGCTGGCTTCTGCCGCTTCATTTTGTGCCGGCGCAATTTTGCCTTTACTGGTCGCGTTGACGGCTTCTACCACCATTGTTCCGGCCTTGGCAGTTTCCACTTTGTGCGGACTGGCAGGACTGGGCTATGTCTCCGCCAAACTCGGCGGCGCGCCTGTCGTTCCCGCCGTTTTGCGCGTGTGCCTGTGGGGCGTTGCGGCATTGGTGATAACCGGGTTTATTGGAAAACTGGCGGGCGTGGCCGTCTGAATATAAGGCCTTATATTCTTTTAAACCTGTATCCAGTAAAATTGAAAATCTATTTGATCGCTAAAGGCCGTCTGAAAATTTTTCAGACGGCCTATGGTGCTTGTATTTACTTATTACAAACTGTTTTGTCATGACTTATCCGATTCCCAAACCCCGTGAAAAATCCCGTTGGCTCAATCTTTCGCAAGGCTCGCTGCCGCTGGCTTTGGCGCGTTATCTGCCGCATAAGCGGCTCAAAGTCGTGCTGACCCAAGATGCGGAACAGGCGTTGCGCCTTCAGACGGCATGGCGGTTTTTCCGTCCGCACGATACGGCGGTGTTCCTGCCGGACTGGGAAACGCTGCCTTACGAACGTTTTTCGCCGCATCAGGATTTGGTGTCGGAGCGACTATCGGCGTTGTGGCAGATTAAGAGCGGCGCGGCGGACGTGTTGTTCGTGCCGGTTGCCACGGCGATGCAGAAGCTGCCGCCCGTGCCGTTTTTGGCGGGGCGCACGTTTTGGCTGAAAACGGGGCAGACTTTGGATATAGGTCGTCTGAAAACCGATTTGGTGGATGCGGGCTACAACCATGTTTCCCATGTTGTCGCGGCGGGCGAGTTTGCCGTACGCGGCGGGATTGTCGATTTGTTTCCGATGGGCAGCGAAATGCCTTACCGCATCGATTTGTTCGACGATGAAATCGACAGCATTAAAACGTTTGACACCGACACGCAGCGCACCATCTCGCCCGTTTCCGAAATCCGCCTGCTGCCGGCGCACGAGTTCCCCACCGACAGCGAGGCGCAAAAAATCTTCCGCAGCCGCTTCCGCGAGGAAGTCGATGGCAATCCAAACGATGCCGCCGTGTACAAAGCCGTCAGCAACGGCCACTTCGGCGCGGGCGTGGAATACTATCTGCCGCTGTTTTTTGAAAACGAGCTGGAAACGTTGTTTGACTATATCGGCGAAGATGCGCTGTTTGTCTCTTTGGGCGATGTTCACGCCGAGGCAAACCGCTTTTGGAGCGACGTCAAATCGCGTTACGCCATGGCGCAGGGCGACGAAACCTATCCGCCTTTGCTTCCACAGCATTTGTATCTCTCTGCCGATGTGTTCGCAGGTCGTCTGAAAAACTACGGACAAGTGCTGCCCGATGTTTCCGGCAAGGAACACACCCTGCCCGACCTTGCCGTCAACCGCCAGTCCGACGAGCCGTTGCAGGCATTGAAGGATTTTCAGACGACCTTTGAAGGACGGATTTTGCTGTGCGCCGAAAGTTTGGGACGGCGCGAAACCATGCTCGGTTTCTTGCAGCAAAACGGTTTGAAAGCCAAACCTGTGTCCGACTGGCAGGGCTTTTTATCGGCGCAAGAGCCGCTGATGATTACAGTGGCGCCGTTGGCATACGGATTCAAACTGGGTGGGCTGCGCGCTCCGGACCAACGACAACCTACTCCCGCTTCCGAGGGAGAAGGTAAAACGGTTGCCGACCAAACCAAATTTCCCGCAGCCGCAACAAACCCTCTCCCTAGCCCTCTCCCACAGGAGAGGGAACAGAATGCAGCCGCCATTTCAGACGACCTAAAAACCAAAAGCAGCCTGCTCCCCATCGAAAGTACTCTGTACGGGCAAATCCAACGGCAACCTACCCCCTCCCCTGTGGAGGAAGGTTGGGGAGAGGGCAAAGCAGTTACCGCTCAAAGTGAATTTTCCACAGCCGTAACAAACCCTCTCCCGCAGGAGAGGGAACAGAATGCAGCCGCCATTTCAGACGACCTGAAAACTAAAAGCAGCCTGCATCCCGTCGAAAATAGCCTGCACAGGCAAATCCGACAGCAACCTGCCCCCTCCCCCGTTGGGGAGGGTTGGGGAGTTGCCGCTCAAACCGAATTTTCCACAGCCGCAACAAACCCTATCCCACAGGAGAGGGGACAAAGTGCCGCTGCCGTTTCAGACGACCTAAAAACCGAAAGCAGCCTGCACCCCATCGCAAGTGATCTGCACAGGCAAATCCAACAGCAGCCTGCCCCCTCCCCCGTGGGGGAGGGTTGGGGAGAGGGCAAAGCGGTTGCTGCTCAAAGTGCCATCGCCGTCATCACCGAATCCGACCTCTACCAATACGTCGCCCGTTCGCGCGTCCACAACCGCCGCAAGAAACACGCCGCCGTTTCAGACGGCCTGTTGCGCGACCTTGCCGAAATCAACATCGGCGATCCTGTCGTACACGAAGAACACGGCATCGGGCGGTATATGGGCTTGGTAACGATGGATTTAGGCGGCGAAACCAACGAAATGATGTTGCTTGAATATGCAGGCGAAGCGCAGCTTTATGTGCCTGTTTCGCAACTGCATTTAATCAGCCGCTACTCCGGCCAGGCGCATGAAAATGTCGCCCTGCACAAGCTCGGCAGCGGCTCGTGGAACAAGGCGAAGCGCAAAGCCGCCGAAAAAGCACGCGACACCGCCGCCGAGTTGCTCAATCTCTACGCCCAGCGCGCCGCACAATCGGGACACAAATTTGAAATCAACGAGTTGGACTATCAGGCGTTTGCCGACGGCTTCGGCTATGAAGAAACCGAAGACCAGGCTGCCGCCATCGCCGCCGTGATTAAAGATTTGACGCAGGCGAAGCCGATGGACCGCCTCGTGTGTGGCGATGTCGGCTTCGGCAAAACCGAAGTCGCGCTGCGCGCCGCGTTTGTGGCGGTGATGGGCGGCAAACAGGTTGCCGTACTCGCCCCGACCACGCTTTTGGTCGAGCAGCACGCGCAAAATTTCGCCGACCGCTTCGCCGATTTCCCCGTGAAAGTCGCCAGCCTTTCGCGTTTCAACAACAGCAAAGCCACCAAAGCCGCACTGGAAGGCATGGCGGACGGCACGGTCGATATCGTTATCGGCACGCATAAATTGGTTCAGGACGATATAAAATTCAAAAACTTAGGGCTGGTCATCATCGATGAAGAACACCGCTTCGGTGTGCGCCAAAAAGAGCAGCTCAAACGCCTGCGCGCCAATGTCGATATCCTCACCATGACTGCCACGCCGATTCCGCGCACCCTCAGCATGGCGCTCGAAGGCCTGCGCGACTTCTCGCTGATTACCACCGCGCCGAGCCGCCGCCTCGCCGTCAAAACCTTTGTCAAACCCTTCAGCGAAGGCAGCGTGCGCGAAGCCGTGTTACGCGAACTCAAACGCGGCGGGCAGGTATTTTTCCTGCACAACGAAGTGGATACAATTGAGAATATGCGCGAGCGGCTGGAAACCCTGCTACCCGAAGCCCGCATCGGCGTGGCGCACGGACAACTGCGCGAGCGCGAGTTGGAGCAAGTCATGCGCGACTTTTTGCAGCAAAGATTCAACGTGTTGCTCTGTTCCACCATCATCGAAACGGGCATCGACATCCCCAACGCCAACACCATCATCATCAACCGCGCCGACAAATTCGGGCTGGCGCAACTGCACCAGCTTCGCGGGCGCGTCGGCCGCAGCCACCACCAAGCCTACGCCTACCTGCTCACGCCCGAATACATCACCAAAGACGCAGAAAAACGCCTCGACGCCATCGCGGCGGCAGACGAACTCGGCGCAGGTTTCACCCTCGCCATGCAGGATTTGGAAATCCGCGGCGCAGGCGAAATCCTTGGCGAAGGACAATCCGGCGAAATGATACAGGTCGGCTTTACGCTCTACACCGAAATGCTCAAACAAGCCGTGCGCGACCTCAAAAAAGGCCGCCAGCCCGACCTCGACGCACCGCTGGGCATCACCACCGAAATCAAACTGCACAGCCCGGCATTATTGCCTGAAGACTACTGCCCCGACATCCACGAACGGCTCGTCCTCTACAAACGCCTCGCCGTCTGCGAAACCGTGCAGCAAATCAACGCGATACACGAAGAGCTCGTCGACCGCTTCGGCCTGCCCGAACAACCCGTCAAAACCCTCATCGAAAGCCACCACTTACGGCTTGCGGCAAAAGAACTGGGTATCGATGCCATTGATGCGACCAGCGAAGCGGTAACGGTAACCTTTGGCAAAAACAATAATGTCGATCCAACCGAAATCATCCTGCTGATTCAGAACGACAAAAAATACCGCCTTGTCGGCGCGGATAAGCTGCGATTTACCGCAGAGATGGAAAATATCGAAGTGCGGATTAATACAGTGAAGAACGTATTGAAGACTTTGAAAGAAAGGGTGATGGTTAAGTAGAAAGGTTAGGAAAAGGCCGTCTGAAAATACTGAAACTGTCAGTTTTGAGATTACTAAATCGAACAGGGAATTATTATGAAAATGAGGGTAATGATGCTGGGAGTAACAGGCTTGATATTATCCGGCTGCTTTTTCACTGATGAAATTAAGTTGGAAGATATTCAGAATTTTAAAATTACTGTCAATGAAGCTAAGGGGAATAGGCAGGTGCATTTGACAGGCTTATTAGGCAATAGTGCAATGGGTATTTCAGATATCAAAACAACTAGCCGCAACGATGAGCTGAA
>NZ_JBQCTZ010000087.1:0-14609 GCF_051963715.1 Neisseria sp. P0001.S005
ATGGTACAAGCTGATGCGAGTGCCCGTATGCAGCCTGCCGATATTCTGAACCTGACTGTACCGAACAAATCCGGCGTGGCCGTACCGCTTTCTACCATTGCTACTGTTTCTTGGGAAAACGGTATGGAACAAAGCGTCCGCTTCAATGGTTATCCGGCAATGGAGCTTTCCGGCTCTCCTGTTAATGGCGTATCTTCCGGTCAAGCCATGGCTGCGGTGCAGCAAATGGTTGATGAAATGGGCGGCGGTTACAGTCTGGAATGGGGCGGTCAGTCTCGTGAAGAGGCTAAAGGCAGCTCGCAAACTGTCGTGTTGTACGCATTGGCTGCTGCCGCTGTATTCTTAGTATTGGCTGCTTTGTACGAAAGCTGGTCTATCCCGTTGGCGGTTATCCTTGTGATTCCGTTGGGCTTGATTGGCGCGGCATTGGGTGTAACCGGCCGTAACATGTTTGAAGCATTGCTGGGCAGTATTCCGGCATACGCCAACGATATCTACTTCCAAGTCGGTTTCGTTACAGTGATGGGTTTGAGTGCGAAAAACGCGATTTTGATTATCGAGTTTGCCAAAGACCTGCAAGCGCAAGGCAAGAGCGCGCTTGAAGCTGCGCTTGCCGCCGCACACCTGCGTTTCCGTCCGATTATCATGACTTCGTTCGCCTTCATCTTGGGCGTGGTACCGCTCTATGTTGCCAGCGGTGCCAGCTCCGCCAGCCAACGTGCGATTGGTACGACCGTGTTCTGGGGTATGTTGATCGGTACGATTCTGTCCGTATTCCTTGTGCCTTTGTTCTATGTGGTTGTGCGTAAATTCTTTAAAGAAACTGCACACGAGCATGAGATGGCCGCCAAACACGCCGCTGAAGCCGGCATGATTGAAGACGGTAAACACGATTCAGACAAGCACTAAAGCAAAGGCCGTCTGAAAATTTTCAGACGGCCTCAAAATGCTAAAGGATTCTAAAATGAAGAAGATTACATTCAAACCTGTATTGACCGCCGTTGCCGCAGCTGTGGCTTTGTCGGCCTGTACCATGATGCCGAAATATGAGCAGCCTCAAGTTGCCGTTGCCGATACGTTTAAATACGACACTGTTGACGACGGTATCCGTGCCGCTGAATTGGGTTGGCAAGATTACTTTGCTGATCCTCGCCTTCACCGCCTGATTGACATCGCATTGGAACGCAATACCGATTTGCGTACAGCTGCGCTGAATGCGGAAATCTACCGCAAACAGTACATGATTGCGCGTAATAACTTGTTGCCAACCGTTAATGCCAGCGGTACAGGTTCGCGTCAAGGCAGCTTGAGCGGCGGCAGCGTCAGCAGCCAATACAGCGTGGGTTTGGGCGCAGCCTCTTATGAACTTGACCTCTTCGGCCGTGTCCGCAGTACCAGTGAAGCCGCGTTGCAAGGTTATTTCAATGTGGCCGCAAACCGCGATGCCGCCCATTTGACCCTGATTTCTACCGTTGCCAAAGCCTACTTTAACGAACGCTACGCGGAAGAAACCATGGCATTGGCACAACGTGTGTTGCAAACCCGTGAAGCGACTTACAAGCTCTCGCAATTACGCCATAAGGCCGGCGTGATTTCCGCCGTTGATTTGCGCCAACAGGAAGCGCTGATTGAATCAGCCAAAGCCGATTACGCATCCGCGGTGAAAAACCGCGAGCAAGCGCGCAATTCCTTGGCTATGTTGATTAATCAACCCTTGCCCGAAGACCTGCCTGCCGGTCTGCCTTTGAGCAAGCAGTTCAAAATGACCAAACTGCCTGCCGGTTTGAGTTCGGAAGTATTGCTCAACCGTCCGGATATCCGTGCAGCCGAACACGCGCTCAAACAAGCCAATGCCAATATCGGCGCGGCACGGGCGGCGTTTTTCCCACGCATCAGTCTGACCGGTTCGGTCGGTACAGCTTCCGGCGAGTTGAGCGGCCTGTTTAAGAGCGGTACGGGTATTTGGGCTTTTGCACCATCCATCACTCTGCCTATCTTTGACTGGGGTACAAACAAAGCCAATCTTGACGTAGCCAAACTGCGCCAACAAGCACAAATCGTTGCTTATGAAGCCGCCGTTCAATCCGCATTTAAAGACGTTTCCAATGCGTTGGTTGCACGCGAACAGCTGGATAAAAGCTATGACGCTTTGAGCAAACAAAGCCGCGCCTACAACGACAGCCTGCGCCTCATCAGCCTGCGCTACAAACATGGCGTATCCAGCGCATTGGATTTGCTGGATGCCGAGCGCAGCAGTTACAGCGCAGAAACTGCTCTTTTGGCCAATCAGCTGACCCGTTTGGAAAACCTTGCCGACTTGTATAAAGCACTTGGCGGCGGTTTGAAACGCGAAACCAAAGCTGCTGAATAAGTATTTGCCTGCTAAGATTAAAAGGCCGTCTGAAACATTTGGATTTCAGACGGCCTTTTTGTTATGCGGTAATTCTAAGCTTTTAATTTTTCGCTTAAAGTGGCGACATAGGCTGCGCGTTCGTTACGGCTGGCTTCTGGCTGGTGTGTGTTGAGCGAAGACCATTTGCGGTTGCTGCGCGCTTTGTTGAGTTCGCTTGGCAATTTGGCCGCATTCCAGGGCGCTTTGCGTTCTTTTAGCTCGATGTGTGATTGAGCCGCATGGCCGCGCGTTTGCAAGACGTGCAACAAATCCAGTGCGCGTGCGGCAAGTAGGGTAAGGGTTTCCGGATCGGTATGCAGGGTTTGTCGGCCGTTGATTTTGTCGGTGATGTCTTGGGCATTGGGCAAAATACCGCCCAATAGTCCGCCAATGGCTGTACCCAAACCAAGTGATCCGCCAAGCGTGGCAATATCCAAGCCTAAGCCGATGAGCGCGCCTGCGGTTGCGCCGGTACCGGTACGGATGCCGTAATGTTTGAGCAACTCGCTGTCAAACGGATCTTGTTTGAAGGCTTTGGGCATCCATGTGCTGTCGCTGCCGACTTCGTCGTGATAGAAGTGGTAAAGTGTGAACAGGCGTTGTTGCATTTGCCGCTCAAGTTGGCGGATTTCCGATTGCATGACTTCCAAAGTCGGGGCAGGGTCGTCGTTTTCGGCAATTTCTTGGGTAAATGCGGCGGCATCCAGCAGAAAATCGGCAATTTCACGACGCGCTTCCGTATCCAGCCGTTGCCACTCGCGACGGCGCATATTGATGAGGCGGTCGAGGATGTCACGCTTAGGTAACATGGTGGCAAGGTTGTCCCACAATCGGATTTCGCCTTCAAAGTCGAAGGCAACGGTATCGAAACCGGCGTAAACATGCAGGGTTCGACGGGCGAGCATGTTGGTCCAAGTGGTCAGGTCTTGATTTTGGGTAAAGTTGAACACGGGCATGATGGGCTTGGCGCACCAAGACAAAATGGTCAGCTCGTCTTTGTATTTGTCGAGGACGGGTTCCCGCGCATCGATGACGTACATGGCCATATCGCTTTGCATGACTTGGCGCAGCACTTTGGCCTCTTGGTTGAACTCGTGATGCGCCTCATGACTGCTGAGGAATTGCTGGATGCGCTCAATGCCGTCATCGCGTGCGGATGTATGGGTTTCCAGCCAGTCCAACACGCCGCCTGCATCTTCAAGACCGGGTGTGTCGTAGAGGTAAACCAAGCTGTCGTCGCCATCGTTGATGAGGGCTTCTTCGACATGGCGCGTGGTGGATGGCGCGTTTTTCACTTCGCCGAAGGTGCTGTCGCGCAAAAGCGTACGTAAGAGCGAGGTTTTGCCTGTGTTGGTATGGCCGACGACGGCAAGGGAGAGTGGGGTGGTCATGGTCTTTGGGTTGGGTTGATATGGACGATGAATGTGTGAGTATGGAGCCGTTTATCTTGAGTGGCAATATATGATTCAGACGGCCCTAAATTTCTTAAATATGGGCGAAAATAGCAAGAAAAAGAGGGGAATAGCGGATTTGTTGTTTTTTAGCAAAATACTTGAAAATAGATGGGAAAACAGTTGACAGGGGGGTAGAAGGCTAGGATAATTCGCGCCGTTGAGTTGCTTGATGCAGCTTGATTTTTCTCCTCTATTTCTCCTTTGTAGACTTGGCGCATATCGAAACGGTATGCGCATTTTTTTATCCGCATTGAAATATGATTACATTTAAAATTTGTAAATCGAATAATTAAGAAATTTTACAAGAAAAATACTTGCGCGGTTGAAGCTCTTGTTGCATAATTCGTTTCGTTAGCTGGTTCGAGTAGTCAGTTAATAGTTTCTCCTCTATTTCTCCTTTGTAGACTTGGCACACATTCTGTCGGATGTGTGCATTTTTTTTTGCCTATTTAAAATAAAGGCCGTCTGAATGTTGTAATCTTTCAGACGGCCTTTGTTGGTTGAATAGAATTAGATGTCTAATACCACTTCTTCTTTGACTTCTTCCATGACAACATAGCTGCGGCTTTCGGACGCAGCCGGCAGTTGCAGCAGGATATTGCCGAGCATATCGCGATAGGCGGACATATTGGGCAGGCGGACTTTGATAAGGTAGTCGTATTCGCCGGAGACTAAGTGGCATTCTAGAATTTGCGGAATCTTCAGCACTTCGCGTTTGAAGTCTTCAAAAATATTGCCGGATTTGGAGCGCAGTTTTAGCTCGACAAAGACCAAGAGGCTTTGACCTAAAGCATGGGGATTCAGATGGGCATGATAGCCGGTAATAAGGTTGTCGCGTTCCAAGCGGCGGACGCGTTCGGTTACCGGCGTGGTGGAGAGGCCGACTTTTTCAGCCAATTCGGTCATGGGGATGCGTGCATTTTGTTGTAGGAGCTTGAGAATTTTTAAGTCGGTTTTGTCGAGTTCTTTCATGGCCTTGATGTCTGTCGTTTTCATTTGGATTGAATCATAACCTTAAAACAGCTTGAGAAGAAGCATAAATGCCTGAAGGAGAGCATGAGGTCTAAATTATGAATAGATTATTCTTGTGTATTTCATGGAATCCTGTGTGGTTTTTGACCTATAATATTTACTTCAAAGTAATAGGGCAGGCCGTCTGAAACGAAATGCCGATAAGAGGAATACATTATGCGTCCGCTCAATGCGCAAATCCGTTTGGATAATTTACGTCAAAATTATCGTTTTCTCAAAGAGTTGCACGGCAATAAATTGTTGGCTGTGATTAAGGCCGATGCTTACGGGCATGGTGCGGTCAGATGTGCACACGCGTTGGCGGATATTGCCGACGGCTTTGCGGTGGCAACGGTAGATGAAGGCGTGGAGTTGCGTCAAAACGGCATTAAAAATCCGATTGTTTTGTTGGAAGGCGTATTTGAGGATGCGGAGTATGCGGATGTTGACCGTTATGATTTGTGGCCGGCAATCGGTAGCCAATGGCAGCTGGAGGCGTTTGCGCATCATGAGTGGCAAAGCCCGACAACCGTATGGCTGAAAATGGACTCAGGTATGCACCGTGCCGGTTTCTTTCCACACAACTATGCCGCTGCCTATACTGCATTGAAACAATCCGAATCGGTTGGAAATATTGTGAAATTCAGCCATTTTGCCTGCGCGGACGAACCGGAAAACGGCATGACCGAAATGCAGCTTGAAGCGTTTGATTTGGCGTGTGAGGGTTTGGAAGGCGAGGAGAGCTTGGCCAATTCCGCCGCGATCTTGAACGTGCCTGAAGCACGCCGCGATTGGGGACGTGCCGGTCTGGCCTTATATGGTATTTCGCCTTTCGGCGGCGTGGATGAGCGTTTGAAACCGGTTATGCGCCTGACTTCTCGCGTTTTCGGCGAGCGCGTGTTGCAGCCGCATTCTCCGATTGGCTACGGCGCAACGTTCTACACCAGCAAATCTACCCGTGTCGGTTTGATTGCCTGCGGCTATGCAGACGGTTATCCGCGTCGCGCTTCTACTAATTCCCCTGTGGCCGTGGATGGTAAGCGTAGCCGTATTATCGGCAGGGTATCTATGGATATGATTACGGTTGAACTGGAAGCCTCGAAAGAGGGCTTGGGCGCGGAAGTCGAGCTTTGGGGTGATGTGATTAATATCAATGAAGTTTCCGAAGTTGCCGGTATGATTCCATACGAAATCCTATGCAATATCAAACGTGCGAAGTTTACGTATATTGAGTAAGCAGTAAAAGATAAGGCCGTCTGAAATATATTTTCAGACGGCCTTTTTGTTATCTGCAATTAAAACGATTCGTCAGCGCGTAAATAACGCCATTTGCCCGGCGGCAGTCTGCCGAGTTTGACTTTGCCCATGCGGATGCGTTTCAAACCGACAACGCGCAGGCCGACCAGTTCGCACATGCGGCGGATTTGTCGTTTTTTGCCTTGTCGCAAAATAAAGCGCAACTGGTCTTCGTTTTGCCATTCGACTTTGGCGGGGCGCAATTTTTCTCCGTCCAAACTCAAGCCGTGGTTGAGCAGAGCGAGGCCTTTGTCGTCCAGTTTGCCACGGACGCGGACAAGGTATTCTTTTTCGCTGCTGCTGTTTTCGCCAATCAGTTGTTTGGCAATACGGCCGTCCTGAGTGAGTACCAACAATCCGACAGAGTCAATGTCCAAGCGGCCGGCAGGGGCTAAGCCGAATTTGTGCTTTTCGCTGAAAGGGATACGGCTGTCGTCGCCTTCCCAATGGTTGTCGGCGGTAATGAGTTCTGCGGCAGATTTATAGCCTTTTTCTGCCTGCGCGCTGACGTAGCCGACAGGTTTGTTCAGCAGGATGGTTACGCGCGCTGCTTGTTTTTCATGGGCTTGTTTGTTGAGGTCGATGCGGTCACGCTCGGTGACTTTTTGACCGAGTACGGCGGTTTGGCCGTTTACTTTGACCCAGCCTTGCTCGATGTAGCTGTCTGCCTCGCGGCGCGAGCATAAGCCTAATTGCGCCATGCGTTTGGAGAGGCGCATGGTTTCGGAATCGTTGTTTTGCATGGTATGGCAATATAGAGAAATGGGAATATCGGATTATAGCATTGACCGTTTGTCAGGCCGTCTGAAAACTGAATATTTGGGTTTTCAGACGGCCTTTCGTTTGCTATATGTTAAGGAATATTTGGTTTTGAAGTAAAAAATGAAGGGTATATTGTCTGTTTGTGTTAACCTTACGGACGAACTAATCATTTTGTTTTCAGTCGAATTGGGGTTGAAATGACATTTCACTCATGAAATCATGAAGACTATAATGACTGGTCTTTCTGAAGCGCATTAAGGCAGTTTGTCGCTAAAGCAAGCCTTGGTGCATCACGTTTTAAGGATAAATCAATGAAATCGCTCAAATCATTTTTGATCTGGGGCATTGTGGTTTTGGTAGGCTTGGCCTCCTTTACCACTTTAGCTCTCAGCCGTGGCGAGCAGGTCAGTGCGATTTGGATGGTTACGGCCGCCATTTCGGTATACTGCATTGCCTACCGTTTTTACAGTCTTTACATTGCCAACCGTGTGATGCAGCTTGATCCTAACCGTCTGACTCCGGCAGAACGCCATAATGACGGCTTGGACTATGTACCCACACATAAAGGCGTACTGTTCGGTCACCACTTTGCCGCTATTGCCGGCGCAGGCCCTCTGGTTGGTCCTGTATTGGCAGCGCAAATGGGTTATCTGCCCGGTACTTTGTGGATTATCTTCGGCGTGGTGTTTGCCGGTGCCGTACAGGATATGATGGTACTGTTTGTTTCTATGCGCCGTGACGGTAAGTCTTTGGGCGATATCGTGAAACAAGAACTCGGTACCGTCCCAGGCGTGATTGCCTCCATCGGTATTTTGATGATTATGGTCATCATTATGGCGGTGTTGGCGCTGATCGTTGTGAAAGCATTGGTTCACAGCCCTTGGGGTACGTTTACCATCGCGGCAACCATGCCGATTGCCCTGTTTATGGGTATCTACACCCGTTATATCCGTCCGGGCAAAATTGGTGAGATTTCCATCGTCGGCTTTATTTTGCTGATGTTGGCTGTGATTTACGGTGAAGATGTTGCCCACAGCTCCTTCGGTCACTGGTTTGATCTTGACGGCATTCAGCTGACTTGGGCGATTATGATTTACGGTTTCGTGGCTTCCGTATTGCCGGTTTGGCTCTTGCTGACTCCGCGCGATTATCTGTCTACCTTCCTGAAAATCGGTACGATTGCAGCTTTGGCTTTGGGTATCGTCATTGTTAACCCGACTCTGCAAATGCCTGCAGTTACCCACTTTATCGATGGTTCAGGCCCGGTATTCTCCGGTGCATTGTTCCCATTCTTGTTCATTACCATTGCTTGTGGTGCGGTTTCAGGCTTCCATGCGCTGATTTCTTCAGGTACCACGCCAAAAATGGTGGAAAACGAAACCCACGTCCGTATGATCGGTTACGGCGGCATGATTATGGAAAGCTTTGTGGCCATTATGGCTCTGGCCGCCGCCGCTTCGCTTGATCCAGGCGTGTACTTCGCGATGAACAGCCCGGCCGCGCTGATTGGTACGGATGCCAACACAGCTGCCGAAGTCATCACCACTAAACTGAACTTCCCTGTTGATGCCGCAACCCTGTTGCACACTGCTAAAGAAGTAGGCGAAAACACCATTCTGTCCCGTGCAGGCGGTGCGCCTACCCTCGCAGTCGGTATGGCACACATCATGAGCCGTCTGATTCCGGGCGAAGCCATGATGGCGTTCTGGTATCACTTTGCCTTGCTGTTTGAAGCCTTGTTCATCTTGACCGCGGTTGACGCCGGTACACGCGTTGCCCGTTTCATGATTCAAGACTTGGGCAGCATCTTCTACAAACCTTTCGGCAACACCGACTCCATCCCTGCCAACCTGATTGCGACCTTCTTCGCCGTGGCATTGTGGGGCTACTTCCTCTACACCGGCGTGACCGACCCCTTGGGCGGCATCAACTCGCTCTGGCCTTTGTTCGGCATCGCCAACCAAATGCTGGCAGGCGTAGCGTTGATTATGTGTACCGTTGTATTGGTGAAAATGAAACGCGACCGCTATGTTTGGGTAACTTTGGTTCCTGCTTTCGGCGTATTGTTTGTCACCTGCTATGCCGGTTTGCAAAAACTGTTCCACAGCGACCCCCGCGTCAGCTTCTTGGCTCACGCAGGCAAATACCGCGATGCCTTGGCTTCAGGCAAAGTCCTTGCTCCAGCTAAAGACATTGGCGAAATGTCACAAATCATCTTCAACGACCAAATCAATGCCGGTCTGACCGCTTTGTTCCTGGCAGTTGTCGTGATTGTCGCCGTATACGGTTTCCATACTGCCATGAAAGCCCGCAAAGTCGGCTGGCCAACTGCTAAAGAAATTCCAGCAGTGTACCGCGACGGTAAACAGCCGGAGGCTCAGAATGAAGCATAAGCTTGCATCTTGGTGGAAAACCATCAAGCTGACAGCAAACTTGATGGCCGGTGTTCCAGATTATGAAAACTACGTTGCCCGCCAGCGCAGACATAATCCCAACGCGCCGGTCATGACTGAGCTGCAATTTCAAGACTACTGCCGCAAACGCCGTTGCGGCGGCAACGGCGGACGCTGTTGTTAATTAAGGCATAAAAAGGCCGTCTGAAAATACTTTCAGACGGCCTTTCATTATAGAATATCAATAAACATCAAAAACTTTTTTTGTCATCAATATTTAATCGAACAACTTGTCGATATTTACTCTTCTTCGAGTAGTACCAGCGGACGCTGTATTTTTCTGAGTTCTTCCACCTCGTCTAACAGCCGCATAATCAGCCCCAATGCGGGAATGCCGGCCTCAAAATCACGGCTTAAGCGTTGTGCGCGACGGATGCGGGCAAGATGAAAACCACTGAAGGTGCTTTTTTCGGGCGCGCCATCGATGCTGATGATGTCTTCTGCTATAAGTTCCAACAGCCAATCGCGACGGCAGCGGCTGGCGGCAACGATTTCTTCAAAAGTAAGGGTAATATCGGAGGACTGAATCATAATTTATCCTTTCTCTTATGCTTGTTTTGCGGCAAAGTGTTCGGCCAATTTTTCCCATGCGGCACGGTCGGCTTCGCTCTCTACTGGCGGAACATTAATGCGGATATTAAGATAAAGGTCTCCGGCTTCTTTTGCAGGAATACCTTTGCCTTTAAGGCGGATGCTTTTACCGCTTTGGCTGTTGGCAGGCAGATTGACCTGTAAGCGGCCTGAAGCGGTAGGGACGATGATTTTGCCGCCCAATACGGCTTCCCAAGGTTTGACATCTATTGTTTGATATACGTCTTTCCTGTTTTTGACATATAAATCAGGTTGGTCGTGGAACTTAATTTTTAAGTACAAGTCACCGTTTTCCCCGCCGTTGTATCCCGGCAAACCTTGACCGGCCAAACGGATTTGTTGGCCTTCTGCAATACCTTTGGGAATTTTAACGTTGAGGGTTTTATTTTGATAAACCGCACGTCCGTATTCGTCTAGAGTCGGCACATTCAAAGTCATGCTACGTTCTGCACCAACATACGCTGCATAAATATCAATACTCAATTCAGCATGTTGATCCTCGCCTTTTATTGGGCCTCGGGGTTGTTCTGAACGAGTGTGGGATTGGCGGAATGATGAAAACAGATCTTCAAAATTGAAGTCTCCCGCTCCGAACGGCTCGCCTTCATGACGTTCATAGCGGAAGCCACCACCATTGAATCCATTGCCAAACGGATTGCTTCCTTGACCAAACGGATTGCCTCTGGTGCTGTGTCCGTAAGGATTAGCCAACATTTCATCGTATTCAGCCCGCTTTTCTTTGTCGGAAAGCGTTTCGTAGGCACGGTTGATTTCTACCGTACGTTCGGCTGCGTCAGGTTCTTTGCTGACATCGGGGTGGTATTTGCGCACCAGTTTTCGGTAGGCTTTTTTGATTTCGGCCTCATCCGCATCTTTGGTAACGCCCAGTATTTCATAATAGTTTTTTTCTGCCATGTTATTCCTTTGACTGCTCATATACAAAATTCTTATGGTGTTAATAATTGAGGGTAGGTATTCTAAAATCAAGGGCGTTAGAAATAAAATTCTCTATTTCTGACAATGATTAATGGATAATTTATTTCTTTGTTCCTAGAGAAATAGAAAATATATAGGCCGTCTGAAATACGGTTTTTCAGACGGCCTTTATCAAATTGGGGTTTTATTTATCTTGAGCGTTTTTTTGTTCGCGGACCACCCATTGGGCAATATCTGAACCCAATACTTTAGAAGTGCGGTTCAAGACGGCGCAAGAGC
Source organism: Neisseria sp. P0001.S005 (assembly GCF_051963715.1). Lineage (NCBI taxonomy): Bacteria > Pseudomonadati > Pseudomonadota > Betaproteobacteria > Neisseriales > Neisseriaceae > Neisseria > Neisseria sp. P0001.S005. The sequence continues at coordinate 11,175 of NZ_JBQCTZ010000087.1, forward strand.
TTTTATAAGCGCCAAACATGCCGCCGGAAGAGTTGCGGGTGAAGGTTTTTTATTAACTTGTTTGCCGTCAACATACAAAGCGGCTGAAACCGCCATACCTTTGGCGTGACCGATAAAGGCATTGCCTGCGCTCATAGCGGAAGTAATGGCGATATCTGCGTATGTGCCTTGTTTTTTACCGTCACGGATAACAGTTACATCGCTTTTGGCTGCAGTTTCTTGCAAAGATTTGGACATAATACTGCCTACTTCTAAACATTCCGAAACGATACGGGTATCGATTTCTTCTTTGTCGCGGTAAGGGATGCTTTCATCAATATGGACATCTGCGCTGGCAAATGCAGATGCAAACAAGAATGCGGTTGCAAGGATACGGTTAGGAGACATAGTAGGGTACCTGAAATGGAATGTTAAAAAGAGTTGTTATTGTATAACGGCATTTACACTCAATCAACATAAGTTAAGTTGGTAAACGCTTTGTTGAGATGGGTGTTATGATAAGACAAATCAAAAGGCCGTCTGAAATAAAGTTATTTCAGACGGCCTTTAAATTGAGGTATTAATTTGTTCTGGTCAAATAAGGCAGAGGATCGACTGCTTTGCCGTTTAGACGTACTTCAAAATGCAGCTTGACGTTGTCTGAATCGCTGTTGCCCATGGTGGCGATAACTTGACCTGCTTGGACTTTTTGATCTTTTTGTACCAAAAGCGTGTCGTTGTGGGCATAGGCGGTAATGGTGTATTCATTGTGGCTGATCAAAATTAGCTTGCCGTAGCCGCGGACTTCTTCGCCAACGTAGATGATGGTACCGGCTGCGGCGGAACGGATTTGTTGGCCTTGTGTGCCTGCAATATCTATGCCTTTGCTGGTGGTGCCGTTGTAGCGTTGGATAATGGAGGATGAGGCGTTATCGGTCGGCCATTGCAGGTTCAATTGGTTGATCGGGGTAACGGCAGTGGTTTGGTGTTGCTGTGTTGCAGTGCTGCGTGGGGCAACATGACGGCGGACGCGCAAAACTTGGCCGACTTCGATTTGTGAGGCGTTGGGAAGATTATTCCAGGCAACCAGTGTATTGACATTTTGTCCGTAGCGTTTGGCGATTTGGGTCAGGGTATCGCCAGGGCGGACTTTGTAGTAGCCGTCAGGTACGGCACGGTTGGAAGAGGTATTGTTGCCGGCACAGGCTGCTAAGACGGCAATGGTGCTGATGAGTGCCAGACGTTTCAAGGCCGTCTGAAAGGTGGAAATAAAGTTTGTATTCATGGGATATTTTAAATGTATCGTTATGCTATATATGATAGATAGGAAGAGTGAGAAAAGGTTCACTCAAAAGGCATGGGATAAAATACAGAGAAGCAGTATATTAACATTGAAAATTTGTGAATATGGCGGTATATTTTTTTATCATTTTGATGATAAAGGATTTTTTTATTAAGGTAAAAGAAAGTGAAAGTTTTTTCAGACGGCATTGAATAAGGCAATAAAAATCCCCTGCCGGGATAAACGGGCAGGGGATTTTTGTCTTATCGAACTTATTTGTTCAATTCGTTAGCCAAATACAGCCAGGTTTCAATGACGGTATCAGGGTTGAGCGATACGCTCTCGATACCTTCTTCAACCAGCCATTTGGCAAAGTCTGGATGGTCTGATGGGCCTTGACCGCAAATACCGACGTATTTGTTTTGTTTGCGGCAAGCAGAGATTGCCAAGTGCAACATCACTTTAACGGCAGGGTTACGCTCGTCGAAGGAGTCAGATACCAAACCGCTGTCACGGTCGAGGCCGAGGGTCAGCTGGGTCATGTCGTTAGAGCCGATGGAGAAGCCGTCGAAGTATTGCAGGAATTGTTCTGCCAATACAGCGTTGCTTGGCAACTCGCACATCATGATCAGGCGCAGGCCGTTTTTGCCGCGTTCCAAACCGTTTTCTTTCAGGGCTTTAACAACAGCTTCTGCTTCACCCAAAGTACGAACAAATGGAATCATGATTTCGACGTTGGTCAAACCCATTTCATCGCGAACGCGTTTCAAGGCTTTGCACTCGAGCGCGAAGCAGTCTTTGAAGTTATCGGCTACATAACGCGCTGCACCACGGAAGCCCAACATTGGGTTTTCTTCGTGCGGTTCGTAGATGCTGCCGCTCACCAAGTTAGCGTACTCGTTGGATTTGAAGTCAGACATACGAACAATGGTTTTGCGTGGATAAACCGAAGCAGCCAAAGTTGCCACACCTTCTGCGATTTTATCGACATAGAAGTCAATAGGAGAGGCGTAGCCAGCGATGCGGCGGGTAATTTCCGCTTGCAATTCATCGTCTTGTTTATCGAATTCTAACAAGGCTTTAGGATGGATACCGATTTGACGGTTGATGATGAATTCCATACGCGCCAAGCCGATACCTTCGCTAGGCAGGTTGGCGAAGCTGAATGCCAATTCAGGGTTACCAACGTTCATCATTACTTTTACAGGCGCTTTAGGCATGTTGTCCAAAGCAACATCGGTAATTTGTACGTCCAGCAAGCCGGAGTAGATGAAGCCGGTATCGCCTTCGGCACAAGATACGGTAACTTCTTGGCCTTCGGACAACAGATCGGTAGCGTCGCCACAACCTACGACAGCCGGAATACCCAATTCACGCGCGATAATCGCTGCGTGGCAGGTACGGCCGCCACGGTTGGTAACGATGGCAGAAGCACGTTTCATTACCGGTTCCCAATCCGGGTCGGTCATGTCGGTAACGAGTACGTCGCCTGCTTCAACGGAATCCATCTCGGAAGCATCTTTCACCAAGCGAACTTTACCTTGGCCAACTTTTTGACCGATAGCTCGGCCTTCGCACAAGACAACTTTTTCGCCGTTGATAGAGAAGCGGCGCAGGTTGCGGCTGCTGTCTTCTTGAGATTTCACGGTTTCAGGGCGTGCTTGCAGGATGTAGAGTTTACCATCCAAGCCGTCGCGGCCCCATTCGATGTCCATTGGGCGGCCGTAGTGTTTTTCGATGGTCAGCGCGTAATGAGCCAACTCGGTTACTTCGGCATCGGTAATGGAGAAGCGTTGACGGTCTTCTGCAGGTACATCAACGTTGGTGACAGATTTACCGGCTTCGGCTTTGTCGGTAAAGATCATTTTGATTTGTTTTGAACCCATGGTTTTGCGCAGGATAGCCGGTTTGCCTGCTTTCAAAGTAGGTTTGAATACATAGAATTCGTCAGGGTTTACCGCGCCTTGTACGACGTTTTCGCCCAGACCGTAAGAAGAGGTAACGAAAACGACTTGGTCGTAACCGGATTCGGTATCGATGGTAAACATCACACCGGAAGCACCACTGTCAGAGCGCACCATGCGTTGTACGCCGGCAGAAAGGGCAACGATGTCGTGTTCGAAGCCTTTGTGGACACGGTAAGAAATGGCACGGTCGTTGTACAGGGAAGCGAA
>NZ_JBQCTZ010000088.1:0-14564 GCF_051963715.1 Neisseria sp. P0001.S005
CTGCCACGATACGTCCCAGATGCCCGATGTCGAGCCGGTTACGAACACGGGCTTTTCTTTTAAAAAACGGCGGCTGGCGGTGTTGCCCATGATTTCGTTTTGCGGCGCGCGCGAACGGATGTGGTTCAGCGTCAGGCGGCTGTAAAAATCGGGATGGTTTTCGGGCGTGAGCAGGAGTTTGAAGCGCACGTTGGTGTTTTCCACGCGGCGCGGGTTGCCGGTCGGCTCGTAGGACACGAACGGCTCGTAGCTTTCGCGCTGTTGCCGTTCCGCGCTCAAGCGGAAGGCAAGGTTGTTTTTCACAATCGGACCAGACACTACGCCGGCGATGTTGCGCGTTTTCTGGTTGCCCAAACCCAAGCGCAACGCGCCTTCCCATTCGTCAGTCGGGTCTTTGGAACGCATTACCACCGCGCCCGCCACCGCATTCTGCCCGCGCACATGGCTTTGCGGCCCGCGCAAGACTTCCACCTGCTGCATATCCCACAGCGACTGCGTGCCGAAGGCGTATTCGTTGTAAGTGGCGGAGCGGCCGTCTATGGACAGGTTCAGGCGCGGCCGCGTGCCCGCGAAAAACGCCACCGCACCGACGGCAGGACCGGAGCCGTCCACGCCGCGCACGGTCGGCAAATCGTTGCCGCTGCCCAAGTCCACCGTATTCACGGTTTGTTTCAGTAGGTCGGTGGCGGAAAGGTTATGGCCGCTGCGGTCGATGTTCGGCGTGGAGAAAACGCGGTTGGACGTGGCGGTTTCAAAGCCGCTGCGATTGGTGCGTTCGCCGGTGACGACGACTTCTTCCAACTGCACCTGTTCCGCATCTTGCACCGCATCGGCGGCATAAATCCATTCGGAGGCGAAAGCGGCGGCAATCAATAGGGGGAGGCGGCGGAGGGTGTGTTTCTGCATTTCCTTATCCTTTCAGACGGCATACGTCGGGGTGGATTGAACATCAGGTAATCCAATTGTTCCGTCAGTATGCAAATATTTGTGTTTACACATTTACATAAAACAAACTATTAATGTAAAGTATAAGAAATAAGAAACAGGAATGCAAGTGTTTATCATTCACTTTACTTCCCTCTTATCTTGTGAATCGTCCAAAAAATCCCTCTCCTATTTTTGGGAGAAGGTTGGTGGAGGCAGATTCTGTAATCTTCATGAATTTGGCCTGCTAAGCATCCGATAGCCCTCATTCGTAGGGCGGAGTGGAGGGATAAGGAAGGAGGTTGTCTGAAAGCCGCCATATTGCCATTGCCGCCGTGGGGAAATATGATAAGCATCCGACTTGCGGATAACTTTAATGAAAAACCTTTATGAACAAAATCAAAACCTTCCTACCGTCATGACTGCCAGCAAACAACAAACCATCGCCGATACCGCCCGCCGCTTATTCCGCGAACATGGCTTTTCCGCTGTATCCGTAGGCAGTATCTGCGCCGAGGCCGCCGTCAGCCGCGTTACTTTTTACAAATATTACAGCGGTAAAAACGCACTTTTGCAGGCAATCGTTACCGAGCAGAAAAACCGCGTCCGTGCCGAATTTGAAAATCTGCTTGCACGGCAATGCAGCCTGCGCGAAGCCGCCGAGGCTGTGTTTGCCCTGCAAAAACAATCGTTTGAAGAACTCTATTCCGCCGCTTTCCTGCGCGACATCGAAGAGAACACCAATTTGGAGCTGGAGCGGTTTTTCCACGAATTGAACGAAGAAAAATACGCTTTTATGCGCGGATTCTTCCATACTCTGCAGCACCGCCGCCTGATTCAGCCTGATTTGCCGGTGGAACTCATCGACCTGTTCATTCGTCAGGCGGATATATTGATGCGCCATCCTCAACTGGCTGCGCTTTATGCCGCCGCGCCGCAAAAGTTGCCGCAAGACGTATTGGGATTGCTGCTGCACGGTTTGTCAGGGAAAGAATAGATAAAAAAGAATAGAAAAATTTTAAATATGAATATTCAGACGGCCTTTCGGTAAATAGCTACCGAAAGGCCGTCTGAAAATTAAATGGAATTATAAACCGCAGGTTTTGGGTTTATTTGCCAAAATATTGATGACTTTGCGTTCGGCTTTTTGCGGTTCGATTTTGATTTCGCTTTCGTCTTCTTCGCTGCCATCGGAGAAACGTTCCGGCATTTTTTCGCTGTCAAACGCCAAGTCGCCGCCGTGTTTCAGGCTTTGACCGCGTTCCAGGCCGACAAAGTCGAAAAGTTCGGTGTCGGCTAAATGCGATGGAACGACGTTTTGCAGGGCTGAGAACATAGACTCGATACGACCGGGGAAACGTTTGTCCCAATCGCGCAGCATGTCGCCGATGACTTGGCGTTGCAGGTTGGGCTGAGAGCCGCAGAGGTTGCATGGAATAATTGGGAATTGCTTCAGCTCGGCGTATTTGATCAAGTCCTTCTCTTTGACATACGCCAGAGGACGGATGACAATGTGTTCGCCGTTGTCGCTGACTAGTTTGGGCGGCATGGCTTTGAGTTTGCCGCCGTAGAACATATTCAGGAACATAGTGGCAAGGATGTCGTCGCGGTGGTGTCCCAAGGCGATTTTGGTGCAGCCCAATTCTTTTGCGGTGCGGTAGAGGATGCCGCGGCGCAGGCGGCTGCACAGCGAACAAGTCGTTTTGCCTTCGTCCAACACGCGTTTGACGGTGGAGTAGGTGTCTTCTTCAACGATTTTGTACGGTACGCCGATGCTTTCGAGATAGGTCGGCAATACTTCTTCGGGGAAGCCCGGCTGCTTTTGGTCGAGATTGACGGCGACCAGTTCGAAATCAATCGGCGCGCTGGCTTGAAGCTGGCGCAGAATGTCTAAAAGGGCGTAGCTGTCTTTGCCGCCGGAGAGGCAGACCATGATTTTGTCGCCCGGTTCGATCATGTTGAAATCGTTAATGGCATCGCCGACGGCGTGGCGCAGGCGTTTGCTGAGTTTGTTGTTTTCTAATTCTTGCTTGGTTTTTTTGGACATGGCTGTTTGTGCTTTGAAATAATAGAAAAATTTAAGGGCGGTATTGTACCGCAAAAGAATAAAGGCCGTCTGAAAAACTGCGCTTGCTTGATTGAAGCGGCGTTTTCAGACGGCCTAATATTTGCGCTTTATTTGATTTGAAGGGCGGTGATTTTGATTTCAACCTTCCAGTCGGGCGAAGCCAGTTTCGCCTCCACACAGGCGCGGGCCGGAGCGCGCTCAGGTGCTGTCCATGCGTCCCAGGCTTCGTTCATGGCGGCGTAGTCGCTCATATCGGGCAGATAGATGGTGGCTTCTAAAATATGTGCTTTGTCGGATTGGCATTGTGCGAGCCATGAATCGATTTGCGTCAAAACGTTTTCAGTTTGCGCTTTGGCGTCGGCTTCAGGATTTTCGGGAACCATGCCGGAGAGGAAAACCAAGCCGTTGGCCACGACGGCTTCCGAATAGCGTTTACTTGCATCAAGATAGCGGATGTCCATGTTGTCTCCTGATTTCAAAAAGAAGGTATGGTAACATTGCAGTTGTTTACGTTCCACATTTAAGAGGGGCCGTCTGAAAAGGATGGCGGAAAACAACCCATGAGTAAAGCAGAATATCCGGTTACGCAGGCGGTGCGCTTTTTACGCAGTAAAAAAATCGATTTTGTCCCTTATGTTTACGCGTATGAAGAACACGGCGGTACGGCGCGTTTTGCCGAGTGCACGGGCAAGCCCGAGCATCAAGTCATCAAAACAATCGTCCTGCAGGATGAACACAAAAAAGGCTTGGTTGTGTTAATGCACGGCGACAAACATATTTCCACCCGCAATTTGGCGCGTGAACTGGGCTTGAAACACATCGAGCCGGCAACGGCGGATCAGGCGGCGAAATGGACAGGATATTTGGTCGGTAGGACGTCTCCGTTCGGTATGAAAACCGCGTTGCCGGTTTATGTGGAAGAAAGCATTTGGGTTTTAGACGAGATTTTTATCAATGGCGGAAAACGTGGGTTTATCGTAGGCATGAAGCCTGAAAACCTGCGGACGCTTAATCCGCAAGATGTTCATGTTGCAGTGGACGCGTAAAGGAGGGGAATATAGATGGAACAAGTGAATTTATACGAAATCTTGGGTGTGTCTCAGGATGCTGATATCAACGTTATCCGCGAGGCTTATGGCAAATTGGTGGCCAATCCGGATATTCAAAAAGATGCGGAGCGGTTTAAAGCCATCGGACAGGCATTTGAAGTATTGTCTCATCCGGAAAAACGTCTGGCTTATGATGCGGCTATGCAGTACGAGCGCCAGGAAGTCCAAGACAACGGCTTCAATAATACGGTGGTCAATCATACGGAAAACTATAATACAGGGAACAATAATATGGGGGCAAATATGGTCAATAAGTCTAATTCTGAAGTGAAAAACTATGTTTTTATTGCCTATATTACATATGCGTTGGGCCTGTTTATCTGGTTTGCACCCGTTGTCGGTGTGATTTTGGCATATGTCAAACGCGATGAGGCACAAGGCAGCATTTACGCCAGCCATATTGATTGGCTGATTAAGACATTTTGGGTGTCTTTGGTGGGTATGCTTTTCGGGATGTTAACCATACTGATCTTAATCGGTTGGCTGATTTTGGTGGCGACCGGTATTTGGCTCATTTATCGCGTAGTTGTCGGACTGATTAAACTGAATGACGATAAGCCTGTTTCCAATCAAGGATGGTTTTAAAGCATGGCATATTTATTGGCAAGTATCGTTTGCAGCGTGTTGGTTTCCGTATTGCTGAAAGTGGCGCGCAAGCAAAAAATCAATATTGAGCAGGCGGTGGCGGTGAACTATATCGTTGCCGTTACTTTGACCATGCTGGTGTTAAAGCCCGATTTGAGTAATCCGCAGGTATTTTTACCGACTTGGTGGCTCTTTGCGGCTTTGGGTATCTTGTTGCCAAGCGTGTTTGTCATTATGGGCAAATCCGTCGATGCGGCAGGTATCGTCAAATCGGATGCGGCACAGCGCTTATCGCTGTTTTTGCCCATTATCGCTTCATTCACGCTTTTTCATGAACAACTGACCGAAGGCCGTCTGATTGGTTTGGTATTGGCATTTACAGCATTGTTTTTCTTGCTTTGGAAAAACGATGGCGGTAAGAAATCCGGCGGTTTCGGCACGCAAGTGATGCTGCTTTTGGGCGTTTGGTGTGGCTACGGCATCATTGATATTCTGTTCAAACAAGTGGCGAAAAGCGGTACCGCGTTTGCCGGTAATTTGCTGGTAGCATTTTGTTTGGCCGGTATCTTGATGTTTGGCTACCTGTTTGCCAAAGGAAGCAAATGGACCAAAGAGGGTATAGTGGGTGGTATGATTTTGGGTTGCCTGAATTTTTTGAATATTGTTACCTACATCTCGGCACACCAAATCATGAAGGATAATCCGACCTTGGTGTTTGCCGGTATGAACATCGGCGTAATTGTTTTGGGTACGCTGATTGGTGCGGCAATGTTTAAAGAAAAAATCAGCAGCATTAATGCAGCCGGTATCAGTATTGCTATTTGCTCGATAGCCTGTCTGTTTTATTGGCCGCAAATTCGAAGCTTGGTAGGTTAAAAATACTTATGCCGTCTGAAAAATTTCAGACGGCCTTATTTTTATTATAAAATAGCCATTCATGCGCCGATTTGGCCGTATGGGAATTATTTTGCGCTTACGGGCGTTTCTATGTTAAACAATAAGTTGAACTCACACAATAATATCGATAGTTACATCATGAAACATATTAAAAAACACATTCAATGCGCCGTTCTCGGCATGCTGGTATTGTCCGGTTGCCAATCGTATCAGGAAGATCAAAGCCGCCGCAGTAAAATGGCACAATTTGCGCTTAACCATCCCGTGGCCGCCCAAGTCATCGGTATGGAGGATGAAGGCTTAATCAATATGACCAGTAATGCCACGCGCTTTGCCGAGCGTACAGGTTTGGATGACAAAGCAAACGGCGACAGCAGGGGAACACAGGTCAATGCCGTACGCCAAGCATTATGGCAGGCGGCAATTGCTTCTAAATTCGACAGCATTATTGCCGAAAAAGCAGGTAATGCGCGCCTGACGGATATGGAGTTGCGTGAAGGTAAAGACGACTACTTCAGCCGTTACCTTGCCGACCAGGCAGTCGATCAACGTAACAACCGTATCGGCCGCAGTATCGGCAGTGCCAAGCCCGACAGCGATATGAAGACGCTGGCGGCAAGCATTTTGTTCTACTACAACAAAGTAGGATTATGGACGGCTTCCGAAGTGAACAACCGTTGGCGCATCAAACAGGAAAAACTTTCAGACGGCCAATATGCCGAGGCATTGAAAAATATCGCCAAATTGGATCAAAACGGTATGACCGAGCAGGAACGTAATAGTTATAAAACCGGTACGCTCAGCGAAATCAAACGTTCGGTCAAAGCCATACGTCAAGTCGAAGACTGATTTTAAGACTTCATTATTGAAAGGCAATTGTTATGAATTTCCCTCCGCGTTATGTCTCAAACACCCGTATGCGCCGTATGCGTAAAGACGATTTTTCACGCCGTCTGATGCGCGAGCATACTTTGACGGCAGATGATTTAATCTATCCGGTTTTTGTATTGGAAGGTCAGAACCAGGAAGAGGCAGTGCCGTCTATGCCCGGCGTCAAACGCCAAAGTTTGGATAAATTGTTGTTTACCGCTGAAGAAGCACTGAATCTCGGTATTCCTATGCTGGCTTTGTTTCCCGTGGTAACGCAAAACAAAACCGAATTTGCGGAGGAGGCTTATAACCCGGAAGGCTTGGTACCGACAGTAGTGCGAACCCTGCGCGAGAAATTCCCAGAGCTGGGGATTATGACCGACGTTGCCTTAGACCCTTATACCATTCACGGCCAAGACGGTTTAACCGATGAAAATGGCTATGTCCTCAACGATGAAACCATTGAAGTTTTGGTAAAACAGGCTTTGTGCCATGCCGATGCAGGCGCACAAGTCATTGCCCCGTCAGACATGATGGACGGACGTATTCTTGCCATCCGTGAAGCCTTGGAAGATGCCGGACACATCCATACACGCATTATGGCGTATTCGGCAAAATATGCTTCAGCATTCTACGGCCCGTTCCGCGATGCCGTCGGCAGCTCCGGCAATTTGGGTAAGGCAGACAAGAAAACCTACCAAATGGACCCTGCAAATACTAACGAAGCCTTGCACGAAGTCGCATTGGATATTCAAGAAGGCGCAGACATGGTAATGGTAAAACCGGGTTTGCCATATCTGGATGTCGTCCGCCGAGTTAAAGACGAGTTTGGCGTACCGACTTATGCTTACCAAGTTTCCGGCGAATATGCCATGCTTCAAGCTGCCATTCAAAATGGCTGGTTGGATGGTGAGAAAACCATTTTGGAAAGCTTATTGGCATTCAAACGCGCCGGCGCCGATGGTATTTTGACTTACTACGCGATTGAAGCGGCAAAATTGTTGAAGAAGTAAAATAAAGAAATAAATTAAAAAGCGGCAAACAGTGTTTATCCTGTTTTGCCGCTTTTTTGTATTATTTAATTTTGGGATAATTACTTAAATTCTTCTATTTTTTCTGGTTATCGATTTCTTTTTGTAGTATCCTGTTACAAAAAATGTTACTGACACAGGTCCTCCAGTCCATCCTTTCCATTTCCTACCTAGAAAAAATCTTAGGTTTCATCCTGTCATCTATCCGGATCTGACTGAATTGAAGACTGTTCGATTTTTCCTACTTAAAGACAAAGCCTTTAAAAAACTTTGATCAAAATCTGCTTGATGGTTGATTATCTACCAAGACTGTATTAGAAACAAAAATAATTCCTCTTATATCTGATTTTCAATTTTTATGTGGCTAAGCAGGATTTAGAAGCCAACACTCTAAGGTCTAGTATCCTTTATTCAAAATATGAAATAGGTCATCTCTTAAAACGATTCCATCATCTTCTATTAAATAAGCGATATGTTCCCAGAATGTTAACTCTTGTTCAATGGGCTCTTCCAAATCTGCCACTTTATTCATCAGATCTGTTGCAATTTCCTCTGCTTGATAAGCCTGACTCTTATAGAATTTTGATTTTAAAAGAAAGACGGCAGACATAAATAGAGAATAGGAAGAAACAAAAGCCTGTAAAGAATGATTGACAAAAATTCTTGGCTTTTGAAATACTTCTACTCCTTCCGGATTGCAAATTAAGAAGATCTGGTTCTTTTGGCTAATCACAAAATAGCCTAAAAAACACTGTCCGAAAAGAGTATATCTGTCAAGCTCTTTCCTTATTTCCAATAGCTCATTGCCTGCTTTTACAAAAGAGAATCCCATCTTGGAATAATCCTCTAAATAAGCAAAGAGATTGAAACGAATCTCATCAAAGCTGAGTTTTCTCTTTTTTACGGAGGTGTGAACTCCTTGTTCCTTCAATGAATCATCTATATTTACTTTCATCTGTTTATCCTATTTTCTAGGCTATTTTTACCAAGCATTTTTAACTTTCAAACCTTGATGATTGCCTTTTTTCTTAGTTATATGAAAAGGCTTACTTATTTTAAGACTTTCTCTTTTTTGTATCTCTAAGAACTCATATACGAGGATGTATTTCAAGAAAATATGGGTATACAAGCATATGGATAGACACCATAACTCGTTTTGCAAGCCGCTTCTTCGAATGGAATCCAGATAGCCTGATAAAGGAAATGACAGATGCAACAGAGCATAAACCCATTATAAAAAAGGATAATTCCTATATTTTTTCAATTTATTATCAATATAAGTGGATTGAATTCTTAGTTTTCTTTAGAGTTTGAATAAGGTTTATTTTGGAAATCTGAAGAGTTTTGTATATTAAACAAAGGCCGTCTGAAAAAAACAGTCTACTGATTTTTCAGACGGCCTTATATGATTTAAACCATCAGTGATGGCTGCAACCGCCGTGGGTTTCACGCAATGCTTCGGCTGCTTGTTCGTCTGCGTGGTAGCTGGAGCGGACCATTGCACCGATGGCGGCATTGGTAAAGCCTAATTCGTATGCTTCTTTTTCAAAAACTTTGAATTGGTCGGGCGTTACATAGCGCAAGACGGGCAAGTGGCCGTCTGAAGGTTGCAGATATTGGCCGATGGTAATCATCTCGATATTGTTGGCACGCATATCGCGCATGATTTCGCGCACGTCCTCGTCTGTTTCGCCCAAGCCGACCATGATGCCGGATTTGGTCGGGATATGGGGCATCATTTCTTTGTAGCGGCGCAGAAGCTCGAGGGAATGTTGGTAGTTGGCACCCGGACGGGCTTTTTTATACAGGCTTGGATGAGTTTCCAAGTTGTGGTTCATCACGTCGGGTGGTGTTTCTGCCAAGATTTCCAGTGCGATATCCAGACGGCCGCGGAAATCGGGAACAAGGATTTCGATTTTGGTATTCGGGCTGGTTTCGCGGATGGCTTTAATGCAGTCGGCGAAGTGTTGGGCACCGCCATCACGCAGGTCGTCACGGTCGACGGAAGTGATCACGACATAGCGCAGGTTCATGGATTTGACGGATTCGGCCAAGTGTTTAGGCTCGTCAGGATCCAACATATTGGGGCGGCCATGGCCAACGTCGCAGAACGGGCAGCGGCGGGTACAAATATCGCCCATGATCATGAATGTGGCCGTACCCTTGGTAAAGCATTCGCTGATATTTGGACAAGATGCTTCTTCGCACACGGTATGCATTTTTTGTTCGCGAAGAATATTTTTGATTTCAAAGAATTTCTTGCCCGGTAATTTGGCGCGGATCCATTCGGGCTTTTTCAATTTTTGTTCCAATGGAACCACTTTAATCGGAATGCGTGCAGTTTTGTCTGCGCCTTTCAGTTTGATGCCGCGTTTGGGGTCGTTTTTTACTTCTTCACTCATGGTGATGTGTTCTTTCTGTCGTTATAAAGGCCGTCTGAAAAGCTGATTGCGGCCTTTATGGCCTAAGGGCTTGTGGGTTCAGAGGGGCAGTTAAAAGATGGTGTTGGAGCTGAATATTTTCAGACGGCCTTATGCCAGCTCTTTTTGTAAATGCTTGGTCAGTTTGTCTGAAACTTCTGCCAAACTGGGTGCCGGAGAGACATAGTCGGCAATTTGGGTCATTTCCATACCGGCATAACCGCAGGGGTTGATATGGGTAAACGGGCTTAAATCCATGTTCACGTTAAGCGCCAAACCGTGGTAAACGGAGCCGTCTTTAATACGCAGGCCCAGGGAAGCGATTTTACGCTCTCCGACATAAACGCCGGGGCGTTTGGGATCGGCGGCTGCTTCGATGCCGTATTCTGCCAAGGTGGCGATGATGCTGTTTTCAAGTGCGGAAACGATATGGCGGACGCTGGTTTTACGGCGTTTGAAATTGATCATCGTATAGACGACCAATTGACCGGGGCCGTGATAAGTAATTTGACCACCTCTGTCAATTTGGACAACGGGAATATCGTCGCGGATGAGGAGGTGTTCAGGTTTTCCGGCCAAGCCCTGGGTGAATACGGGCGGATGTTCGACCACCCATAATTCGTCTTCGGTGTTTTCGTCACGCGAGGCATTAAATGCCTTCATGGCTTCGAAAGTCGGCAGGTAATCGACCAAGCCTTTGTGCACGATTTTCATTACAGCACCACTTTTACCAATTCGTGTGAAGTCAGGTCGCGGTAGATATTGTCGAGCTGCTCTTGGTTGTCGACATTTACTTTGACGGTTGCGCTGGTGTAGTTGCCTTTGCTGCTTGGGCGCGTAGTAATGTGGTGCGGCTCGGTATCGGGAGCATGTTTGCGCACAGTTTCCAAGATGGCGGATTCAAATTCCGGATGAACCGCGCCCATGACTTTTACAGGAAAGGTGCAAGGGAATTCAATTAATGATTTTTTTTCGGTTGAGTCTGTCATGGTTTACTACCTTGTTTGGTTAGCCAGGGCCGTCTGAAAAGTTTTCAGACGGCCCAAAATCCGATATATTTTATCGTAAACGTCCATATCGGGCTATTAAAAATGATGTTTTTGAAAATAGGTGCGGATAAGCTGTTTTCAAGTCTTGAAATGGAGCGCTTCAGCCCAATTTTGAGCTACATTCTGATTTAACAATGATTGAGATTTCTAACTATGCCGACAAAAGACAAATATTTCGAGGAATACAGTGCGCTGGCTACCTTGCCTTTACGCGATGTCGTGGTGTATCCGCATATGGTATTGCCGCTGTTCGTCGGTCGTCCTAAATCGATTGCAGCCCTTGAGGCGGCAATGGCTAATGATGATCCGGTTTTCCTGTTGGCCCAGCTTGACCCTAATACAGAAGACCCTAAAGCCGAAGATTTGCACCAGACCGGTACGGTTGCCCAAGTTTTGCAGGTTTTGAAGCTGCCTGACGGCACCGTTAAAGTATTGGTAGAAGGTATCCGTCGTGCGCGCGCATTGACGGTTGATGAAACAGGCGGACTGTTTTTATCCCATGTTGAGGCGATTGATGAAAACAGCGACAAGGACAATCCCGAAATTGAAGCCTTGCGCCGTACCTTGCTGACTCAATTTGAGCAATATGCGAAATTGAACAAAAAAATCCCTGCCGAAGTTATCAGTACCATCAGCAGTATCGATGACAACAGCCGTCTTGCCGATACTATTGCCGCGCATTTGCAGCTGAAATTGGAGCAGCGTCAATATGTGCTGGAGACTGCCGGCATTGTTGAGCGTTTGGAATTTCTGCTGGCTCAGTTGGAAGCCGAACTCGACATCATGCAGGTCGAGAAACGCATTCGTGGCCGTGTAAAACGTCAAATGGAAAAATCCCAACGCGAGTATTACTTGAATGAGCAAGTAAAAGCAATTCAGAAAGAATTGGGCGAAGAAGACGAGCGCGGCGAGCTAGATGCGCTGGAAAACAAAATCAAAGAAGCAGGCATGAGCAAAGAGGCTGAAGAAAAATGTCTGTCTGAATTGAAAAAACTGAAAATGATGCCGCCGATGTCTGCGGAATCGACCGTCGTGCGCAACTATATCGATACTTTGCTTGAGCTGCCATGGAAGAAAAAATCTCGTGTCAGCAAAGATATTGCCAAAGCTGATTTGATTTTGAATGCCGACCACTATGGTTTGGAAAAAGTCAAAGAGCGCATTTTGGAATATTTGGCCGTTCAAAAACGAATGGACAAGCTCAAAGGCCCGATTTTGTGTTTGGTTGGCCCTCCGGGGGTAGGTAAAACTTCCTTGGGTGAGTCGATTGCCAAAGCCACAGGCCGTCAATATGTGCGTATGGCATTAGGCGGCGTGCGTGATGAAAGCGAAATCCGCGGCCACCGCCGTACCTATATCGGCTCTATGCCGGGCAAAATCCTGCAAAACATGGCGAAAGCGGGGGTGAAAAACCCATTGTTCCTGCTTGATGAAATCGACAAAATGGGCAGCGATTTCCGTGGTGATCCGGCCAGTGCATTGCTTGAAGTGCTCGATCCTGAGCAAAACAACAAGTTCGCCGACCACTATGCCGAAGTCGATTACGATTTGAGCGATGTGATGTTTATTGCCACTTCAAACAGCTTGAATATCCCGACGCCGCTGCTTGACCGTATGGAAATCATCCGTCTGTCCGGTTACACGGAAGATGAAAAAATCAATATTGCCATGCAATACCTTGTGCCGAAACAAATGAAGCGCAATGGTGTGAAAGAGGGTGAGTTGGTGGTTGATGAAAGTGCGGTGCGCGATATTATCCGTTACTACACCCGCGAGGCCGGCGTCCGCTCGTTGGATCGCGAAATTGCTAAAATCTGCCGCAAAGTAGTAATGCAGGTTACCTTGAATGAGGACAAGAAAAAAGCGTCCAAATCCAAAACAGCAAGCAAGGCCAAGCCTAAAGCAATTAAAGTTACTGAGAAAAATCTGCATGACTATCTAGGCGTGCGCCGTTTCGACTATGGCGTGGCCGAAAGCGAAAACCGCATCGGTCAGGTAACCGGTCTGGCTTGGACCGAAGTCGGTGGCGAGTTGTTGACCGTAGAGGCAGTTGCTTTGCCGGGCAAAGGTACGATTCAATGTACCGGCCAACTGGGTGATGTGATGAAAGAATCGGTATCGGCCGCATGGTCGGTTGTCCGTTCCCGTGCTGAATCAGTGGGTCTGGCTCCTGATTTTTACGAGAAGAAAGACATTCACGTCCATGTGCCGGAAGGTGCGACGCCGAAAGACGGTCCGAGCGCAGGTATTGCCATGACTTTGGCGATGGTTTCTGCCTTTACCAAAATTCCGGTGCGTGCGGATGTGGCGATGACCGGTGAAATCACTTTGCGTGGTGAAGTGTTGCCGATCGGCGGTTTGAAAGAAAAACTGCTGGCTGCTTTGCGCGGCGGCATCAAGCATGTATTGATTCCGAAAGACAACGTCAAAGATTTGGAAGAAATTCCTGAAAATGTCAAAACCGGTCTGACCATCCATCCGGTCAAATGGATTGATGAAGTGTTGGCTTTGGGTCTGGAAACTCAGCCTGAGCAATGGGTTGCCGAATTGGCAGTTGCCGAGACCGTGCAAACTCCTAAGACAAAGTCAAGAACAAAAGCAACCAAGCATTAAGTTGGCCGTCTGATGTTGCAAAAAATGTGGTTTTGCCCTGAATGCCCCAAAAATAGGGCAATTCCACATTTTTTACTTGACATGATAATTTCAGAATTGCTATAAAGTGCGTATGTGCTTTGAAAGCGCTCAAGCCCCGAGTATTCGGGCATTTCATCATCTTTATACGATAGGAAGGGACTAATTGTGAACAAGTCTGAATTGATCGAAGCAATTGCTCAAGAAGCCGGCATTTCCAAATCTGCTGCGCAAAAAGCTTTGGATGCTACTACTAATGCCGTAACCAACGCACTGAAAAACGGCGATACTGTTACTCTGGTCGGTTTCGGTACTTTCTACGTCGGCGAACGTGCCGAACGTCAAGGCCGCAATCCTAAAACTGGCGAGCCTTTGACTATTGCTGCTGCTAAAACGCCTAAATTCCGTGCCGGTAAAGCATTGAAAGATGCTCTGTAATTGAGCGTTTTTTCCTAGATAGGAATAAAAAACCGATTCTATTCGGTTTTTTATTTTGAAGGCCGTCTGAAACTTTTCAGACGGCCTTTAGTTTATCGAGTGTATATAAAGGCTGAAACCCAAACAATCACAAGGGTTTCGGCTTTTTTAATTTCTCTGCCTACATTTGATTTTTATATTGATATACCTTATCATTAGCAAAAAAATAACAATACTTAAAACAAACCGCACTTATTGAAAGAAGTAGCGAATCGCCACTCTTATCCAACCTTTCAAATGTGCCGCACATTCGTCAGTACTTCTCACATTTCTAATAATCTGATTTTTTAAAACAAATGAAAAGAGAGGCTTATGTCTACCATTCCTTTGTCGCGCCTGAAAAAAGGCGCAGTCGTACATATTGATTCCATTGCTCCCAATCCTGTTTTTGGTGATTTGGATACCTTGGTAACCCGTCGTCTTGCAGATTTGGGTTTTTCCAGCGGAATGCCGTTGCAAGTGATTGCAGTGGGTGGTTTTGGGAGAGGCCCGTTTGCGGTACG
>NZ_JBQCTZ010000089.1:0-14455 GCF_051963715.1 Neisseria sp. P0001.S005
GGCCAGCTGAAAGTCATCGACTCGTTCAAACAAATGGTTCGCTTTGCCGCCGGCTTGGACGAACAAAAAAACCTGAGTGAAGCCTCTCAAGAACAAGCCTTGGAATGTTTGGCAAAATTTGGCGAACGCCTGCGCGGATTCCAACCTGAAAATGTGCGCGTGGTGGCCACCAACACTTTCCGTGTTGCCAAAAACATCGCCCAATTCCTGCCTCGTGCCGAAGCGGCGCTGGGTTTCCCCATCGAAGTCATTGCCGGCCGTGAAGAAGCGCGTCTGATTTACACCGGCGTAGTGCATACCCTGCCGCCCAAAGGCGACAAAATGCTGGTTATCGACATTGGCGGCGGTTCGACCGAATTTGTCATCGGCTCGGATTTGCAACCGCTGACCACAGAAAGCCTGCCTTTGGGCTGCGTAACGTACAGCATGCGCTTCTTCCAAAACAAAGTGACCGCCAAAGATTTCCAAGCCGCCGTTTTCGCCGCGCGTATCGAAATCCAGCGCATCAGCAAAATGATGAAGCGTACCGGTTGGGATTTCGCCATCGGCACGTCCGGTTCGGCCAAATCCATACGCGACGTTTTGGCAGCCGAATTGCCGCAAGAAGCCGACATTACCGCCCAAGGCATGCGTTATCTTGCCGATAGGATCATCGAAGCCGGTTCGGTTAAAAAAGCCAAATTTGAAAACCTCAAACCCGAACGCATCGAAGTTTTTGCGGGCGGATTGGCCGTGATGATGGCCGCTTTTGAAGAACTCTCGCTGACTAAAATGACCGTTACCGAGGCCGCCCTCCGTGACGGTGTGTTCTACGACTTAATCGGCCGCAGCCTCAATGTCGACATGCGCGAACAGACAACGGCAGAGTTCCAAAAACGCTACCACGTCAGCCTCAACCAAGCCAAACGCGTTGCCGATACCGCGCAAGCCTTTATGAACAGCCTGTGCCACGCCAAAAACGTAACCGTTCAAGAGCTTGCCTCGTGGAACCAATACCTCAGCCGCGCAGGCCGTCTGCATGAAATCGGCTTGGATATTGCCCATACCGGTTATCACAAACACTCCGCCTACATTCTCGAAAACGCCGATATGCCGGGCTTCTCACGCAAAGAGCAAACCATTTTGGCGCAACTGGTTATCGGCCATCGCGGCGACCTTAAGAAAATGGCGGACATTATCGGCAACAACGAAATCATGTGGTGTGCCGTGTTGTCCCTGCGCCTGGCAGCCCTCTTCTGCCGCTCGCGCCTGCCGCTTGATTTGCCGCCGCAAACCCAGCTTCGCGTCGATGAAAACAACCACAGCTTCATCTTGCGCATCAATGCCCAATGGCTGGAGCAACACCCCCTCATCGCCGATGCGTTGGACTATGAAAGCGCACAATGGCAAAAAATCGATATGCCTTTCTCGGTTCAAGCACAATAAACCGCGCTCCGTTATAATAGGCAGCTGTTCAAAATCCAAACTGCAGGCCGTCTAAAAACGACAGCCTGCCATACATTAAGGAAAACCATGAGAAAACCCCAACGCGGCTACGCCCGCCAAGACCGTGTCAAAGAACAAATCATGCGCGAACTTGCCGAACTCGTCCGCACCGGCCTGAAAGACCCGCGCGCAGGCTTCATCACCATCAACGAAGTCGAAGTCACCCGCGATTACAGCCACGCCACCGTGTTCTACACCGTCCTCGACGACAGCACGCGCGACATTACCGAAGAAGCTTTGGAACACGCCAAAGGCCATTTGCGCAGCGAATTGGCCAAACGCATCAAACTCTTCAAAACGCCCGAGCTGCACTTCAAATACGACGAATCACTCGAACGCGGCATGAGCATTTCCAGCCTGATCGACCAAGTGGCGGCGGAAAAACCGGTTGAAGACTGATTGATTAAAACACGCAGGCCGTCTGAACCCTTTCAGACGGCCTGAACATTAATATTCCCTAATTAATATGACCAATAAACCCACCAAACGCCCGGTCAACGGCGTTCTTCTCCTCGACAAACCTGAAGGCCTTTCCAGCAACACCGCCCTGCAAAAAGCGAGGCGTTTGTTCCGTGCCGAAAAAGCCGGACATACCGGCGTACTCGATCCTTTGGCCACAGGGCTTTTGCCTGTTTGTTTCGGCGAAGCGACCAAGTTCGCCCAATATCTGATTGATGCCGACAAAGCCTATACGGCCACGCTGAAACTGGGCGAAGCCAGCAGTACGGGTGACGCCGAAGGTGAAATCGTTGCCACCGCACGCGCCGATATTTCATTGTCCGAATTTCAGACGGCCTGCCAAGCCTTAACGGGCGATATCCGCCAAGTGCCGCCGATGTTTTCCGCCCTCAAGCACGAAGGCAAACCGCTGTACGAATACGCACGCAAAGGCATCGTTATCGAACGCAAAGCGCGCGACATTACCATTTACTCCATTGATATTACTGAGTTTAATGCACCCAAAGCCGTGATAGACGTACGTTGCAGCAAAGGCACCTACATCCGCACCCTCAGCGAAGACATCGCCAAACACATCGGCACATTCGCTCACCTGACCGCCCTGCGCCGTACTGAAACCGCCGGTTTTACCATTGCCCAAAGCCACACGCTCGAAGCCTTGGCCGAATTGGACGAAGCCGAACGCGATGCCCTGCTGCTGCCTTGCGATATTTTGGTGCAACATTTCCCCAAACTTGAGTTAAACGACTACGCCGTTACCATGCTCAAACACGGCCAACGTCCCCAGTTTACCGAAGACATTTCCGCCGAACAGCCCATCCGTGTGTACAGCCGAGACGGCACATTTATCGGACTGGTGGAATATCAAAAAGAAATAGGCCGTCTGAAAGCCTTACGCCTGATGAATACCGCCGACAAATAACTTCCTGCAAAGAGAGCCAATCATGAAAGTCTATACCGCCGCCCAAATGCGCCAACGCGAGCAAGCAGCCGTCGATAAAGGCACGAGCTTCGAACAACTGATGGAAAACGCCGGCAGCTCTGCCGCCCAAGACCTCATGCAGCGTCATCCTCAAGCCGGACGCGCCCTAATCGTTTGCGGCAAAGGCAACAACGGTGGCGACGGCTTAGTCATGGCAAGATATATGCAGGCGCAAGGTTGGCACATCGATATTCTGTTTTCACTCGGGAAAAACCTCTCCCCCTTGGCTCAAACCAATCGAGAACGCCTTAACGGTTTGCCCCATATTGAATTGATATCCGCACAAGAACTGGAAGGCCGTCTGAAAAACGGTTACGACATCATTATCGAAGGCATATTCGGCACAGGCTTCAGCGGCGCGCTTCCAACCGAAATCGCCGCCCTCTGCCGCCAACTCAATCATTCAGACGGCCTGAAAGTCGCCCTCGATATTCCCACCGGCCTCAACTGCGACACCGCCGAAGCCGATCCTGACACATTCCGCGCAGACCTGACCTACACCTTTGCCGCCTACAAACCGGCACACTTAAGCGAATCCGGCAAAACCTATTGTCAAGAAACCGTCTGTTTACCTATTGGCATTGATTAAAAAAGCAAATAATATGTCATATTTAAATCGCTTTATTTTTAGAAACAACACATTCTAAAAGAAACACGCCAATTAATTTACAACCCAATTATCAATGACACGGAAACAGACAATGAACGAACAAGAATACCGCCAAACTTTTAAAGAAGATCAGGCTGTCGGCTGGGAAGCCATCAATGCTGCGCTTAAAGCACTTTATGGTGATGTCAAACCACGCTCCTATGGCCCTATAATCAAATATTGGTTGGGAGGCACCGATCCACTGGACAACAGCGACATTTTTGATTGCGAAGAGCAAACCTTCCATCGCCATATTGTTTCCTACGGCATGAGCGAACTTTATTTTAATCCAGAACTTGCCGGTGCAGATTACAGTAAATGGGGATTTGAATTTACCTTCCGTACTCCCCCTTACGATCAGGATCCGAATTCTGGCTACAACACCAAACACGAGCCTTACTGGGCAATTAATCTAATGAATAATCTTGGCCGTTACGTTTTTGAAAGTGGTAACTGGTTTGAAGCCTACCACTTTACTTCAACTAACGACCCTATCCGAATGGATACAGAAACCGCCATCGTCGGCGTAGCCTTCGCACCAGACCCCAAGCTGCCTGCTATCAAAACACCAAACGGCGAAGTTCAATTTCTGCAGATAGTCGGCCTTACCCAGCCCGAGCTTGACTGGCTCTGGCAAGATCCAACAACCAAACGTTGCCAAGAGCTGATCGATATGATGCGCAAAGACAATCCGCTGTTGATTACCGATTTAGCGCGTACAAAAAGCTATGTACAACCCTAATTGATAAAGGCGAAGGCCGTCTGAAAACAGATTTTCAGACGGCCTTCGGTTTATTTTTCAGATAAAATAGCAACTTACTTCCAAATCTGTGCCAATTTAATCCCCAGTGCCGTCAAACTAAACGAACCGAAAACATGCAGACAGGTCGCCATCAAAGCCATACTCCAACGTTGCGCCTGCATCAAACCCACCATCTCCATTGAAAAACCTGAAAATGTGGTCAAACTGCCGAGAAAGCCGGTAATCCAAAGCAAACGCCATTGCGGATCGGTTAAGAGTTCCGCCAATACGCCGATCAGCAACGCGCCCAGCCAGTTTGCAGCCAATGTACCGATAGAAAAAGGCGCAGAAGACACCAGCACCAAGCCAAACAGCCAACGCAATACAGCCCCGACAGCGGCACCGCAAACAATGGGAAAAATATAAGCAAACATAACAAGTTAAACATTCAATTCAAAAAACAGGCCATCCGGTTATTAGGCCGTCTGAAAACCAAGCAAGGATACCTTCATATCTTATTGCCAAATCTTAGGCGCGGATTTCAAATACCTGTCGTCATCAAAAGTACAAATCCATTGCGGCTTGAGCGCGATGAAAATAGCTGTTGAAATACCGCTCAAAAATGCCTCTGCCCAAGCGATTAAGAAGAAAACAGGAAAAGCGGTTTTCCACAATACCGTCGTATCAAATACGTCCGCCCAGTCCAACAAACCGACCAAAACCACACCGGTAAACACCATACCGACCGCCGCAGACCAGAAACCATTCAGAAAAATAAAGATAAAGATATTGGCAGGCAAACGCGACACCCAATAGCGGAATCCCAAGTTCACCAACAAAGGCGGAAGCAATACGGATAAGGCATTGATGGGGAACATATGCCAATCGCCCCAAAGCCACAAATACGGAAAAAACAGCAAAACGCCAAGGCAGAATGCGGCAGAGGTGCCCAGCATTAAAGCCGTCAGGTTTAAAGCAAGCAAATGATAGCTCATGCCGGCCAGTTGTCCGCTTTCCGGAGAGGCATTCAAACTCCAAGCCAGCGGCAACACCACGGCAGCCACCAAAAATGCGGAACGATGCTGCGATACCGACACCCATGCCTGCTTTGCACACAAAGCAAAAATCACCAGCAACACAGGCCATGCCGCCATCACGATACCGACGGGAAACCATCCGTTTTGAAAAATCATCATCTCATCCGCAAAATGTTCAGACGGCCTATTATACGCGTCTCAAGCCATAGCTTTGACAATCCTGTCTGCGTTTGCCGTTAAAGCTTGTTTCGGCTGGTTTTGTTTACCCGAAAAAAGCGTTAGAATAACGGACTTTGCCGTTTAATTAAGGGGATGGACGCATGCTTTGGACAATATTGGCTTTAATTCTGCTAGCTGTCATAGCCGGCTTGTTCTGGTGGCGCCAGAAACAAGAGCAAAAGTGGCGCCAAGAATTGGCCCGACTCAGTGGCGATGAAGAAGAAATAAACAAAGAAGACAGCCCGGCCGGTTTTTCCGACCAACTGGACAGCCTGAAACGTTTATTCAGCATGAACAAACGCACTGCCGACAACCATAAAATCGCCCGCATCCGCCTGCTTTCCGCGCTCGAACACAATAAAATGCAACGCGCCGAAACAGAAGAACACGCAGCAGAGCCAGTTGCCGAAGAGCTGGAACACATCGCAGCTACCGAAGAAGAAATCAAAGCTGAGCCTAAAACCCGCAAACCTGCCAAACCGGAACGTATTCCTAAAATCACGCCGTTTGCACAAATGGAAACGCCCGAATACAGCCCGTCTTTAGTGCAAAACAACAATTTTGAAGAAATCACATTAGAAGAAGCCACACGTTCCCTGCACGAAGCAGCGGTTGAGGAATGGAACGAGCATTTGGCCGAAAAAAATGCGCCAATTTACAAAGACGAAGTTGAAACCCCATTATTGCGCGCTTCATCCCTGCCGATGACAGGTATGGAAATCATCGACTACAACGACCCTATCTTGCGCCGCACACGCGAGCGTGCCTTGGCGCGTGCCAATAATGTCCGCGTGGCAGAAGCCCATGCGCCACATATCGAAACCGTTCAGACGGCCTTAAGAACTGCCGAAAAAGAGGCCATCCTCCCCTATACTTCCATGCAGGCATTCCCTTCTGAAATCCAAGCAGAAGATATTCACGACAACCTTGCCCGCCGCACCGCTGCCCGCCACAAACTGGCCGCGGCCGTCGCCCCATTGCGCGACTACTCTCCGCGTACCATCGAAAATGACGAAATTCTGGCCAATTTGGGACAAATCAGCCGTCCTGCCAGCCTGCGCCGTCAAGTTCGCCATACCGAAGCGGCCGCCGAAAGATGGGCGCGTAAACAAGCTGCCACGGAAGCTGTTGCACCACAAACGGCAACACCGTCCCGTCCGAAACCGGTTGCGCCTGTTAAAAAATCCCCTTATATCTCCCGACCTGCCGCACCAAACGCAACCGTAGTCGAGCCACCTGCCGTACCGGTTGTCCCTATGGCTAAAACCGATATTCCCGAGCCGCCTGTTTTCCAAACCTCGATTGCGCCGATTGATATCCCCGAGCCGCCTGCTTTTGAACATAAAATCCAAGTGCCGATTTTTGATGCACAAGTCAATGCGCACGTCAGCAACCAACCCGAACGCAGTATCCGCGATTATTTAATCAGTGAATCTGCCGTCGAAGAAGCTGAATTCGATAATGAGCCGGAAGCACCTGTACAACCGGAAGCGGAAGCTATTCAAGCGGTTGAAACCATTGAACCCGTTGAATCCGTTGAAACAATCGCAAGGCCGTCTGAATATACACAGACAGTCGTTGAAACGCCTGTTCAAACCGTAGAACCAAGCATTCAAGAGAGTACGCCAAGCGTAGTTCATCCGACTTCGGCAACACTTACCGATGCACGCCTGCCGACTACCGCCCTGCTTCTGCCTCCGCAGTTTGACCCGAGCGCCTCGCAAACTGAAGAACAGTTGCTGGAAAACAGCATTACCATCGAAGAAAAACTGGCCGAGTTCAAAGTTAAAGTCAAAGTGATGGACTCCTATTCCGGCCCGGTCATTACGCGCTACGAAATCGAGCCCGATGTCGGCGTGCGCGGCAGTGCCGTTTTGAACCTTGAAAAAGACTTGGCGCGCTCGCTTGGCGTGGCTTCCATCCGCGTGGTGGAAACCATCCCCGGCAAGACCTGCATGGGCTTGGAATTACCTAATCCGAAACGCCAAATGATCCGCCTGAGCGAAATCTTCAATTCGCCTGCGTTTACCGAATCCAAATCCAAACTGACACTTGCACTCGGTCAAGACATTACTGGCCAGCCTGTTGTGACAGACTTGGCCAAAGCGCCGCACCTGCTGGTTGCCGGTACGACCGGTTCGGGTAAGTCCGTAGGCGTGAACGCCATGATTCTGTCCATGCTCTTCAAAGCAACGCCGGAAGACGTGCGCATGATTATGATTGACCCGAAAATGCTAGAGTTGAGCATTTACGAAGGCATTCCACACCTGCTCGCCCCTGTCGTGACCGATATGAAGCTAGCAGCAAATGCCCTGAACTGGTGCGTCAACGAAATGGAAAAACGCTACCGCCTGATGAGCTTTATGGGCGTGCGCAACCTTGCCGGTTTCAACCAAAAAATTGCCGAAGCCGCAGCGCGTGGTGAAAAAATCGGCAACCCGTTCAGCCTCACGCCTGAAAACCCTGAGCCATTGGAGAAACTGCCGTTTATCGTGGTCGTGGTAGATGAGTTTGCCGACCTGATGATGACTGCAGGCAAGAAAATTGAAGAACTGATTGCCCGTCTTGCCCAAAAAGCGCGTGCAGCCGGCATCCATTTGATTCTTGCCACCCAACGCCCAAGCGTGGATGTCATTACCGGCCTGATTAAAGCCAATATTCCGACACGCATTGCTTTCCAAGTGTCCAGCAAAATCGACAGCCGCACGATTCTTGACCAAATAGGTGCGGAAAATCTGCTCGGCCAAGGCGATATGCTGTTCCTGCCGCCCGGCATCGTCTATCCGCAACGCGTACACGGCGCATTCGCATCAGACAACGAAGTACACCGCGTAGTGGAATACTTGAAACAATTCAGCGCGCCTGACTATATTGACGATATTTTAAGCAGCGGTTCGACCGAGGACTTTACCGGTACCAGCCGCAGCAACGACAGCGACCTCGACCCCATGTATGACGAAGCCGTTTCCGTTGTCTTAAAATCGCGTAAGGCCAGCATTTCCAATATCCAACGCCAACTGCGCATCGGCTACAACCGCGCCGCCCGCCTGATTGACCAAATGGAAGCCGACGGTATTGTTTCCCCGGCGGAAAACAACGGCAACCGCACCATCTTGGCGCAAAGCAGCGAGCATCTGGATTAATTTATCTTCGCTTAAATCAAGGCCGTCTGAAAACTTTTCAGACGGCCTTTTTAAATCAGATAATGGATTCAAAGATTCCGATCAAATTAATAATCTGTAAATAATATTATCTACAAAACCAAAGGCTTTTCCATTAACGGCATTTGCTTCGCTATTAAATAAACCCAGCCTCAATAAACAAAACTCGACCTGCCAGATATATATCCCTATCCATTTGTCGCCATTTTCAGACGGCCTTTTGTCAAGACCGGAAAAAACAGGTAAATCCATTTTTCGATTAGAAACAATATTATTATGATTCATGCCTTCGGCAACACCCCACCCTTTACGAGGAAAAACAAATGAAAAAATATTTTGCAGAATTTTTCGGCACTTTCTGGCTGGTATTCGGCGGCTGCGGTAGCGCAGTTTTGGCAGCAGCCTACCCTGAGCTTGGCATTGGCTTTGCCGGTGTCGCTTTAGCATTCGGTTTGACCGTACTGACCATGGCTTACGCTGTCGGCCACATTTCCGGCGGCCACTTCAACCCTGCCGTTTCCGTCGGCCTCTTCATCGGCGGCCGTTTCAACGGTAAAGACCTGTTGCCTTACATCGTATCCCAAGTTATCGGTGCGATTGCCGCTGCGGGCGTTCTGTATCTGATTGCTTCCGGTAAAACCGGTTTTGATGCTGTTGCCTCCGGCTTTGCCAGCAACGGTTTCGGCGAGCACTCTCCTAACGGTTACGACATGATGGCTGCTTTGCTGATTGAGTTCGTACTGACCGCATTCTTCCTGATCATCATCATGGGTTCTACCGACAAACTAGCTCCGGCCGGCTTTGCCCCTATCGCCATCGGCCTAGGTCTGACCCTGATTCACTTGATCAGCATTCCTGTAACCAATACTTCCGTTAACCCTGCACGTTCTACCGGCGTTGCCTTGTTCCAAGGCGGCTGGGCTGTTGAACAACTGTGGTTGTTCTGGTTGGCTCCTATTGCCGGCGCAGCAGTTGGCGCAGCTATTTACCGCTTCGTTTTGGCTAACGACGACAAATAATCTTGACGGAATGACATTCCCGGTGCGGCTGATACTCTAAACCGACCGCACCCAAGTTGCCGAGACACAAACGCACCGCCTGACTCAGACGGTGCGTTTGTTTTTGCCATGTTACAATACTTTCTTTTCTTACATTCTCAAACCATCATGCAAACCTTACCTTTTCAAACCGATATCGCCGCCAGAATGCTGGTCAATACCCAAAGCGAAACCATCCATCCCAATGCCGTATTCGTACAAACGCAAAACGGCTATTGGATTGCTTGGCACGACCAACAAGCCGCCCTGCTTGCCCCCGACACGCCGCCCGATATTCCCTGCTTTTGGGTAGAAGGCGCAGAAAGTTTAGAAGAGCTGGTAAGCATGGTAGAAAACGGTGAATTTGACGAAGTTGAAGAATTTGACGGCGATGATGATGCTTGGCAAGAAGCACTCGGATGCGGCCATCATCACGAAGGACACTGCGGATGCAGCCATTGAGATGCACAAAATGCCTGCTTCCGACACTTGCCCTTTGCCTGACGCTTAACGGCTGCGTTGTAGGCGCCGCTGTCGATTTGGCCACCACAACCGTCCTGACTGCCGGAAAATTGGTTGTCAAAGGAACGGGCGCAGTGATTGATGCCGCCATTCCCGACGGTAAAAAAGACAAGGATAAAGAAAAAGAGAAGGAAAAGAGCAAAGAAAAGCCAAAATCGGAAGAGATCATCTATAAAGAAGAATCCTCTGACGAAGTAGCGCAATAATCCTTCAGATGGCCTCAGCAAGGTAACCAATCTTACTGAGGCCGTCTGAACATTCATCCTTACATATAGCCCTGTTCGCGCAAAGAGCAGGTTTCTTTTGCCGTCACGATAAAATGGTCCAACAGCGTAATATCGACCAAACTTAAAGCCTGTTTCAAACGCTCTGTAAACTGCACATCAGATTCAGACGGCCTTGCCGAACCGCCCGGATGATTGTGTGCCAAAATCAAACTGTCGGCGTATTCATCCAATGCCAATTTGACAATTTCACGGATATAAACTGTGTTTTCCGCCACCGTACCGCGCGACAATTCCCGTACCGCAATCAATTGATTTTGACGGTTGAGCAGCAAAGCAACACTGACCTCGATTTTTTCATGTCCAAGGTGCAGACGCAGATAATCCGCAACCGATTTTGGGTTTGACAAAACAATCTGCTCCTGCAAATCTTCACCCAAAATCCGCCGCCCGATTTCTTTGACCACTGCAAACTGAGTATAGCTCGCCAAACCCATGCCCTTATAAGCAGGAAGTGTTTTGGCATCCGCACTCATCAGCTTCCCCAAGCTGCCAAACTCACTCAACAAATAACGCGCCAAATCGACCGCGCTCATACCGCGCGTTCCGACACGCAATAAAATTGCCAGCAACTCCGCATCACTCAACGCCGCCGCACCGTGCGCCAAGAGCTTCTCGCGCGGCCGCTCCCCTTCGGGCCATTCTTTGATACTCATGTTTTCCCTTTTATTTATATAGCGGATTTAGTTTCAATTTTGAGCAAAACCGCCTCTCCCGATATAAAACGTCATCCATTATGGTTTTAGCAAATAAATGCAATTTTCGTATTTTATTCTATTTTGAATAATTATTTAAGATATATGAATAATAATTAAGCCACTTTGTGCAGAAAAACAACGTTACCCATTTTCGCTATCCTGTTCCCCTGCCTGCCTTTCCTTTCCTATTTGTTTCAAATCAGCCGATACAAGCAATTTCATATTGCCCCTATGAGGCTTAAGCTAATATAATATTGAGTTTGCCGAGAGCAAAAGCTTAGGCTTAAACTGCTTTCTATCCACGCTGCCCGTGCGCTTTACAAGAGTTTCAGACGGCCTCCGTCCGACTCCCGCCAGCAATCAAACAGCTTTTTATCACCCATTCGAAAATCCGTTTTGCCGGTACTCGTCTTTCTTTTTGGAGTATTGCCATTATGACCGCAACCACTGCGTCTTCAGCCAAACCTTATCTGCAAATCCAAGGCTTGGTGAAAAAGTTTGGTGACAATTACGCTGTCGATAACATCGACTTGGACATTTACCAACATGAAATCTTTGCCCTTTTGGGCAGCTCAGGCAGTGGTAAATCCACGCTGCTGCGCATATTGGCAGGCATGGAAAGCCCAAATCAGGGCAAAATCATTCTCGACGGTCAAGACATTACCAAGCTTGCTCCGTATGAGCGCCCAATCAACATGATGTTCCAAAGCTATGCCCTGTTCCCGCACATGAGCGTTGAGCAAAACATCGCTTTCGGCCTGAAACAAGACAAAATGCCTAAAGGCGAAATCGACGCCCGCGTCGAAGAAATGCTGCGCCTGGTGCAAATGACCAAATACGCCAAACGCAAGCCGCACCAACTTTCCGGCGGCCAACAACAACGTATCGCTTTGGCGCGCAGCCTGGCAAAACGTCCGAAAATCCTGCTACTTGACGAACCTTTGGGCGCACTCGATAAAAAACTGCGCCAACAAACCCAACTGGAATTGGTCAACACGCTGGAACAAGTCGGCGTAACCTGTATCATGGTTACCCACGACCAAGAAGAAGCGATGACCATGGCTACCCGTATCGCCATTATGTCTGACGGCCAATTGCGCCAAGTCGGCACACCTAGCGACGTGTACGACTACCCTAACAGTCGCTTTACCGCTGAATTTATCGGCGAAACCAATATTTTTGACGGCGTCGTTATTGACGACCGCGCCGATTTCTCTATCGTCAAATGTGACGGCTTGGAAAACCACGTCCGCATCGACCACGGTCTGGGCGTTCCGAACGACCATGAAATTTGGATCAGCATCCGCCCTGAAGACATTGATTTGCACAAAGAAAAACCGGAACACTTAGGCGCTCATAACTGGGCCCAAGGCACAGTCAAAGAGATTGCCTACCTGGGCAGCTTCACGATTTACCACATCAAACTCGCCAACGGCCGTGTCGTTAAGAGCCAAGTTCCCGCACCTTATTGGTATGTGCGCAACATTACACCGCCGACTTGGGACGAAACTGTCTATATCAGCTGGCCTGAAAACCAACCTACGCCTCTGTACAGTTAATTTGAGGGAAATGCAATGGACCTTAAAAAACTGAAAAAGAAACTGTTCCGCCGCCCTGGACAGCGTGCAGTTATTGCCGTGCCGTATATTTGGCTCTTGGTGCTGTTTCTGATTCCGTTCGCCATCGTATTAAAAATCAGCTTTGCCGAACAAGAAATCGCCATTCCTCCATTTACGCCGTTGACAACGATTGATGAAGACTTAGGCCGTCTAAACATTGCCATCAGCTATCAGAACTACGCCGACATCTTCCAAAACTTTTGGAATACGCTCAATCCGTTTGGCGACAGTGAAAACAGCAATATCTATCTGATGACCTACTGGTCTTCGATTAAGACAGCGCTGACGACGACCATCATCTGCCTGTTGATTGGTTATCCGACCGCTTATGCCATTTCACGCGCCAATCCGGCTGCGCGCAACGGCCTGCTGTTGGCAATCATGCTGCCTTTCTGGACCTCTTTCCTGTTGCGTGTTTACGCATGGATGGGCTTATTGGGACACAACGGCATTATCAATAATTTCTTAATCAAATATGGAATCATCAGCGAGCCTTTAGACCTGTTCTACAATGCTTTCTCGCTGAATTTGGTGATGGTTTACGCCTATCTGCCTTTTATGATTTTGCCGCTGTACACACAATTGGTAAAACTGGACAACCGTCTGCTCGAAGCCGCTTCCGACTTGGGCGCAGGTCCGATCAAATCGTTCTTTACCATTACCCTGCCTTTATCCAAAACAGGCATCATTGCAGGCTCTATGCTGGTCTTCGTGCCGGCCGTCGGTGAATTTGTGATTCCTGAATTGGTGGGCGGTTCTGAAAACCTGATGATCGGTAAAGTATTGTGGCAGGCATTCTTCGACCAAAACAACTGGCCGCTGGCTTCTGCCGTTGCTGTCGTCATGGTTGCCCTGTTGGTTGTACCGATTGCCCTGTTCCAACACTATGAAAACCGCGAATTGGAAGAAGGAGGCAAATAATGCAGAAAACCAAATTATCCTGGTTCTTGAAACTGATGCTCCTGCTCTCGCTGGCATTCCTCTATATTCCTCTGGTGGTTTTGGTCATCTATTCTTTCAATGAATCCAAACTGGTTACCGTTTGGGGCGGTTTCTCAACCAAATGGTACGGCGCATTGATGGAAAACGACACCATCTTGGAAGCAGCTTGGCTGTCATTGCGTATCGCCATCGTTTCCTCGCTTGCCGCCGTGGCACTCGGCACATTGGCTGGTTACGCCATGGCGCGTATCAAGCGCTTCCGCGGCAGCACCCTGTTTGCCGGTATGATTTCCGCGCCTATGGTGATGCCTGACGTGATTACCGGTTTGTCCATGCTGCTGTTGATTATTCAGGTGCAAATGTTCCTGCAAGGCAGTGAATTGTTGCAATCGCTCTACTTCGATCGCGGCTTCTTCACCATCTTCCTCGGCCACACCACGCTTTGCATGGCGTACATTACCGTCGTTATCCGCTCGCGCTTGGTGGAATTGGATCAATCCTTGGAAGAAGCTGCAATGGACTTGGGTGCCCGTCCGCTGAAAATTTTCTTCGTGATTACCCTGCCGCTGATTGCCCCTGCGATTGCTTCCGGCTTCCTCTTGGGCATTACCCTGTCTTT
>NZ_JBQCTZ010000090.1:0-14397 GCF_051963715.1 Neisseria sp. P0001.S005
CGCATTCAAAAACACAATATCCAATGCGATTGGCAACGCGGCTACGCTACCGTCGCCGTCCGTCCTCAGCATTGGGAAGAATTGCAACAATGGCACGAACACGCCCAAAAACATTATGGTGCAAGCCATTACCAGCTTTGGGATAAAGCCACGCTAAAGCAGCAACTTGCCAGCGATATGTATCAAGGCGCGCAATTTGATCCTTTATCAGGCCACTTACACCCGCTCAATTACACCCTGGGCATTGCTAAAGCGGCAGCAGATGCAGGCGCACAACTTTTTGAGCAATCCCCGATGACGCGTATCGAGCCATGCGATAACGGCTGGCTGGTTCATACGCCCAATGGCAGCGTTGAATGCAAAAACCTCGTTTATGCCGTCAACACTTATGCAGGCTTACACCCGAAATTCAAAGTATTGGAACAAAAAGCCATTGCAGTCAGCACCTTTATCATCGCCACCGAGCCTCTGGGTGAGCGTGCCAAAGACCTGATCCGCAACAATATGGCCATCTGCGACAACCGCCACGTCCTCGACTACTATCGCCTCAGCGCCGACGGCCGCCTGCTCTTCGGCGGCAAAGACAACGAGTTTATCGATGACCCTGACCGCATGACCGAACTCGTCCGTCAAGACATGCTGAAAGTTTTCCCGCAACTTGCCAATGTCAGAATCGAGCATTCTTGGGGCGGCGAATGCGACATCACGCGCAATCTCGCCCCACACTTCGGCCGCCTCGCCCCTACTGTTTTCTACGCCCAAGGCTATTCCGGACACGGCATGGCGATTACCGGCATTGCCGGTTTGGCGATTGCCGAAGCCATCATGGGCGATGAGGGCCGTCTGAAACCTTTTGAGCAACTTCGCCACAGCAATATCATTACCCAGCCTTTCCTGCGCAAACTCGGCTCTTTCCTCGGCTCAAAATACTATCAATGGAAAGACAGCCACTAAACCCAAACAACAAACATATTTCAGACGGCGGCAGATTCAAGTAAAATTCAGGCCGTCTGAAAGCTTAGATACGACAAAATTCAATCATTTATCAGCAAGGAAACCATCATGAGCAACCATCACAAACTCATCATCCTCGGCTCCGGCCCTGCCGGCTATACTGCCGCCGTCTATGCCGCCCGTGCCAACCTCAACCCTGTGATCATTACCGGCGTTGAGCAAGGCGGACAACTGATGACCACCACCGAAGTGGACAACTGGCCTGCCGATGCAGGAGGCGTACAAGGTCCGGAACTGATGGCACGTTTCCAAGCTCATGCTGAACGCTTCGGTACTGAAATGATTTTCGACCAAATCCATACCGTTGATTTGCAAAACCGTCCTTTCACCCTCAAAGGCGATATGGGCGAATACACCTGCGATGCGCTCATCGTTGCCACCGGCGCATCCGCCAAATATTTAGGTTTGCCAAGCGAAGAAACCTTTGCCGGGAAAGGCGTTTCCGCCTGCGCAACTTGCGATGGTTTCTTCTACAAAAAACAAGATGTTGCCGTAGTAGGCGGTGGCAATACCGCTGTGGAAGAAGCCCTCTACCTTGCCAATATCGCCAACACCGTTACCCTGATTCACCGCCGCGACAGTTTCCGTGCCGAAAAAATCATGGTGGATAAACTGATGCAACGCGTCGAAGAAGGCAAAATCATCCTCAAGCTCAACAGCTCGGTTGATGAAATCTTGGGCGACGAAAGTGGCGTTACCGGTGCACGCCTGAAACACAATGACGGCAGCACTGAAGAAATCGCTGTAAAAGGCGTTTTCATCGCCATCGGCCACAAACCCAACACCGATATCTTCAAAGGCCAACTCGATATGGATGAAACTGGCTACCTGAAAACCAAAGGCGGCACCGGTGACAATGTCGGCGCAACCAATATCGAAGGCGTATGGGCGGCAGGCGACGTCAAAGACCATACCTACCGTCAAGCCATCACCAGCGCAGCTTCCGGCTGCCAAGCCGCACTTGATGCCGAACGTTGGCTCGACCGCCACGGCGTATAAGCCTCTAAGCTACGCCCTATTCTTTAAAACATAATAAAAGGCCGTCTGAAATCTCAGACGGCCTATAATCTATCTACCACACTCAAATATTCATTTTAAAAGCAAATTTATATCAAATAAGAACTTTTGCTTTATAATAACGACAAATACCCAACAAACAGGGAACAAACATGAAAAAAACACTAATGACACTTATCCTTTGCGCACTGACTCCTGCCGCCCTGGCTGCCGATACTTACGGCTACCTGGCCATGTGGCAAAACCCTGCCGACAGCAATGAAGTGCTGCAAATCAAAACCACCAAAGAAAATGCCACCCAACTGGATGCGACAGCCGAACTCGAAACATTCTGTAAAGGCCAAGATGCCTTAGCCGGTATCAGCGCAGGCCAAGCAACAGGCTGTAAAACGGTTGTCCCTCTGCACAACACCTGTATCGCTGTTGCCTATCCTAAAGCCATGGGCAAATTGACTGCTCAAAACGTAGTAGCCATTACCTCCCCTCGTTTCAAAACCGTGCATCAAATTGCCTTGAACCAATGTATCAAAAAATACGGCTCACAAGGACAATGTGCTTTAGAAACAGTCTATTGCACTTCCGAAACCTACTATCAAGGTACGGTCAAAACCCTTTGGGAAAAAATCAAATCCATTTAAGGCCGTCTGAAAATAAAACCGGCTTGCCCGATATTCTCTATCACGGCAAGCCGGTTTTTTATTCTGGCTTTTATTTGCTGTTTTTTTCCAACAATTTGGCCACAACGCCTTCAGCCTGTTTCACCAAATCAGGATTGGTTCGGAAGTGGTTTTCATCATTCAAAGAGTAGCTGACAGTCGAAACCGCGTACTTCGTGCTTCTCAACACAAATACACCTTTACGCAAGATTTCATTATTGCCTTTGGTTTTATAACGCAGATTATACGGGCAAGAAGAATCATACAGTTTGCCACGGTTATCCGCTGTCACAATCGTGCTGCCGATACCGCGTTTTGCCAAAGCTTTAGACAAAGCACGATCCAAATCATGCGGCCTTACTTTTGCATTTTGAATGATGCAGACATGTTTGATGCTGGTCAGCTCTTCAGGTTTCAATACTCGTTGTTCCGTAGTGGAACACGCACCCAACAACAATACGGCAGAAGCCGCCGCTAAAATCATAGTTTTCATCTGTTTTCCTTTTTAAAATTTTCAAACAATAAATATTCAGACGGCCTTTATAAAAAGGCCGTCTGAAAAAATCAACGTACGTTTTTCATTAAACGCTGTTTCTCACGCTTCCAATCCGCTTCTTTCAGGCTTTGGCGTTTGTCATGCTGTTTCTTACCCTTGGCCAAACCGATTTCCACTTTGATTCTACCTCGGGTGTAATGCAGGTTTAAGGGCACAATCGTATAACCGGCACGTTCGGTTTTGCCGATTAACTTGTTGATTTCCGATTGTTTCAACAACAACTTACGCGGACGGACAGGATCGGGTTTGACGTGTGTCGAGGCAGTGGGCAATGCGGTAATGTGGCAACCCACCAAATAGAATGCGTCTTTTTTCCAGTAGATATAGCTTTCTTTTAATTGAACGCGTGTAGCGCGGATGGCTTTGACTTCCCATCCCTCCAATACTATACCGGCTTCGATTTGGTCTTCGATAAAGAAATCGTGAAAGGCTTTTTTATTATTGGCAATACTCATTGTGCTGATTCTTTACAAACTTTTCAGACGGCCTATTTTATCAGGCATGCTTAAAAAATAAAACGGCAAACGGTTTTGAAACGTTTATTCGCTTAAAACATGGCGGCGGTAAAAACGGTCGATATCGGCAATGGCTTTTTCATCTTCAGGGCGTAAATCCAGTTTCAAATCGGCAAGGCGGATCAAGATTTGGTCTTCACGCTCGGCAACGGCGCAGCTGACCTCGCCTTCGCTGCGAAAATGACGGATAAGCTCGTCCAACTGGTTTAAAGCATTTTGATAAGATGAATTTTGATTCATAATTTTTGACCCGAACGCCCATAAAAAATGGCGGGAAACCCCGCCATGATTTTACGGCTTACGCCGCGCATTTGATTAAGCAGCTTGAATATTAGCAGCTTGTTTGCCTTTAGGGCCGGTGGTTACGTCGAAAGATACGCGTTGACCTTCTTTCAGGGTTTTGAAACCATCCATGTTGATCGCTGAGAAGTGAGCGAACAAATCTTCGCCACCTTCATCAGGAGTGATGAAACCAAAACCTTTAGCGTCGTTAAACCATTTTACGATACCGGTTGCCATTAGAAACTTCCTATACTTAAAAATTAACAAAATCAGCAAAACAAGGCATACAGCAAACTAAAACGTTCAGCGTTTCTCCCCCGTATTGCATACGCGGTCGAGTGCCAACTTCTGCTTAACTGTCTTTTTACATTTGTTAAGACAAAACGTCAAGCTATGTTTTCAAAAAAGTGGGAAAATAGAAAAAAATTGCCGAAATACAACAGAAAACGGTTTACACTCTAAAACAGGCCGTCTGAAAACTGAAACCTAAGATTATGAACCATCCGAATACCGACCACCAATCCGATACCCTGCTCAGCGATATCAACACACAGCCGCCGAAACGTTACGGCGTATTTTTATTGAACGACGATTACACCACCATGGAATTTGTCGTCGAAATCCTGACCGAAGTCTTTATGCTTGCACAGGAACAAGCAGTGGCCGTCATGTTGTTGGTGCACCACGAAGGCAAAGGCCTGTGCGGCACCTACACGCGCGATATTGCGCAGACCAAGCAACATCAGGTCATGGAATGTGCCAAAGCTGAAGGGCATCCGCTCAAATGTATAGTCGAAGAGGTTTAAACCATGCTTTCACCCGAATTGGAACACATCCTGCAACTGCTCTACCGTGAAGCACGCAACGCCCGTTATGAGTTTATCAGCTTGGAACACCTGCTTTTGGTGTTGATAGAAGAAGATGCGGCTGTGCCGAACGTCTTGAAACTGTGTGGTGCGGATTTAAAAGTCCTGTCCGAGCAGCTTGCGGCCAGCGTTGCTGAAAACACGCCGCAAATTCCCGATCATCTTCTAGATACGGTCGAAACCCAGCCGACATTGGGCTTCCAACGCGTCATCCAACGGGCAATGGTGCATACCCAGTCTGCCGGCAAAGCCGCAGTAGAGCCTTTAGATATTTTGGTTGCCATGATGAGCGAATCTGAAAGCCATGCCGTTTATTTCCTCAAATTGCAATCCATTACGCGCTTTGAAGTCTTGCGTTGCATTGCCCATGGTTCGCCCGATGACGAGGATGGCAATGATTCAGACGGCCTGGGACGCGAAGGCGAGGAAGCGGAACAGAAAACCGGCTCCCTTTCCGACTACACCGTCAACCTCAACGCCGAAGTCAAAGCCGGCCGTATCGACCCTTTGATTGGTCGCAAACACGAAATGGAACGACTGGTGCAAATCCTGTGCCGCCGCCGTAAAAACAATCCGCTTTTGGTCGGCGAGGCAGGCGTGGGCAAAACCGCGCTGGCAGAAGGCTTGGCGCATCAAATCGTCAACGGCGACATTCCCGACGCGCTGAAAGAAGCCGAAGTGTACGCACTGGATATGGGTTCGCTTTTGGCGGGCACGAAATACCGCGGCGACTTTGAAGCGCGGGTCAAGTCCGTCTTAAAGCAGCTCGAAAAAATCCCGCACGCCATTTTGTTTATCGACGAAATCCACACTATCATCGGCGCGGGTAGCACCAGCGGCGGCACGATGGACGCGTCCAACCTGCTCAAACCTGCATTGGCGAAAGGCTCATTGCGCTGTATCGGCGCGACTACTTACGACGAATACCGCACCATTTTCGACAAAGACCACGCCTTAAGCCGCCGTTTCCAAAAAATTGACGTGGTCGAACCCACCGTTTCCGAAACCGTTCAAATCCTGCGCGGCTTGAAGCCGATGTTTGAAGATTTCCACCAAGTCCGCTATACGCAAGGCGCACTTGAAGCCGCCGCCGAACTTTCCGCACGCTACATCAACGAACGTTTCCTGCCTGACAAAGCCATCGACGTGATGGACGAAGCAGGCGCTGCGCAACGGATTTTGCCCAAATCCAAACAGAAAAAAGTCATCGGCAAAGCGCAAATCGAAACCGTCATCGCCAAGGTTGCGCGGATTCCTGAAAAAACCGTGTCGCACGACGACAAACAAGTGCTGCAATTCCTCGGCCGCGATTTGAAAAACATGGTTT
This sequence comes from Neisseria sp. P0001.S005, assembly GCF_051963715.1. Lineage (NCBI taxonomy): Bacteria > Pseudomonadati > Pseudomonadota > Betaproteobacteria > Neisseriales > Neisseriaceae > Neisseria > Neisseria sp. P0001.S005. The sequence continues at coordinate 6,234 of NZ_JBQCTZ010000090.1, forward strand.
ACGGTCAGGAAAATGCCATCGACGCGCTGGTTGCCGCTGTCAAAATGTCGCGCTCCGGCCTCGCCCTGCCCGACAAACCGATAGGCAGTTTCCTCTTCTCCGGCCCGACCGGCGTCGGCAAAACCGAAGTCGCCAAACAGCTTGCCTACTCGATGGGCGTACCGCTGCAACGCTTTGATATGTCCGAATACATGGAACGCCACGCCGTATCGCGCCTCATCGGCGCGCCGCCGGGCTACGTCGGCTTTGAACAAGGCGGCCTTTTGACCGAAGCCGTCAACAAGCAGCCGCATTGCGTGTTGCTCTTAGACGAAATAGAAAAAGCCCACCCCGACATTTTCAACGTCCTCCTGCAAGTCATGGACGCAGGCAAACTGACCGACAACAACGGCAAGAGTGCCGATTTCCGCAACGTCATCCTGATTATGACCACCAACGCAGGCGCGGAAAGCCTCAGCCGCCCCAGCCTCGGCTTTACCGCCAAACGCGAATGCGGCGACGAAATGCAGGCAATCAACAAACTCTTCACGCCCGAGTTCCGCAATCGCTTGGACGCGATTATCCCGTTTGCGCCCTTGTCCGAACCCATCATCGTCAAAGTCGTGGACAAATTCCTGCTCCAGCTCGAACACCAGCTCCTCGACAAAAAAGTCGAAGCCGAATTCACACCGGCATTGCGCAAATATCTGGCGGAAAAAGGTTTCGACCCGCAAATGGGTGCACGCCCAATGAACCGCCTGATTCAGGAAAAAATCCGCAAACCGCTCGCCGACGAACTCCTGTTCGGCAAACTCGCCGACGGCGGCTTTGTGCGGATAGACTGGGATGCAGCAAAAGAAGAAGCCGTGTTGAAGTTTAAGAAAAGCAAGGTCAAACCTGAAACAGAAACTGTTTAACTGGTCAAAAATAAAAGGCCGTCTGAAATTTCAGACGGCCTTTTTATCTCAATCAAAAATCTGATTTACAAAACGGATTTGACAGTGGCAACCACATTGTCTACGGTAAAACCAAATTCTTTGAACAGCAAATCAGCAGGTGCAGACTCGCCGAAGCGGTTGATACCGACCACTGCGCCGTTCAAACCGACGTATTTATACCAACCGTCGGCATGTCCGGCTTCTACGGCTACACGTGGCAAACCTTCCGGCAGAACGGCGGCTTTATAGGCGGCATCTTGGCGGTCGAATACATTGGTAGAAGGCATGGAAACAACGCGCACGGCAATACCTTGTTCTGCCAATACCTTTTGTGCTTCCAGAGACAATTCAACTTCAGAGCCGGTAGCAATTACAACAGCTTGCGCATTACCTTGAGCTTCACTGATCACGTAAGCACCGCGTTTGATGTCGTTCAGCTGTTGCTCATCACGCGCTTGGAATTTCAAGTTTTGACGGCTGAAAATCAAGCTGGATGGGTGATCAGCCGCTTTAACGGCTTCAGACCACGCTACCAAAGATTCAACGGTATCGCATGGACGCCATACGTCCATATTCGGAATCAGGCGCAAAGTGGCAGTTTGCTCGATAGGTTGGTGGGTCGGACCGTCTTCACCCAAACCGATGGAATCGTGGGTAAACACAAATACAGGGTTGATTTTCATCAGTGCCGCCATGCGCAGGGCGTTGAGTTCGTATTCGCTGAACATCAGGAAAGTCGCACCGAATGGTTTAACACCGCCATGCAAGGTAAGACCGTTCATGATTGCGCCCATGCCGAACTCGCGCACGCCGTAGTGGATGTAGTTGCCGCCGTGTTCGCGGGTAACGGAAACGCTGTTTGACCAGTCAGTCAGGTTGGATGGGGTCAGGTCGGCAGAACCGCCCACCAATTCAGGCAGCTCTTTTGCCAAGATTTCGATGCTGTTTTGGCTGGCTTTACGGGTGGCGATGGTTTCCGCTTTGACACACACTTCTTTCAATGCGGCTTGAACGTAAGCGTCGAAGTTTTCAGGCAGTTTTTTATCCATGCGGCGCACGAATTCTGCAGCTTCGGCAGGATATTTGGCTTGATATTGAGCGAAGAGTTCGTTCCATTCGGTCTCAAGTTTCGCGCCTTTTTCTTTTGCATCCCATGCAGCATAGATTTCTTGAGGGATTTCAAACGCAGGATAAGCCCAACCCAAATGTTTGCGCGTGGCTTCGATCTCGTCCGCACCCAAAGGCGCACCGTGGGTTTTATGGCTGCCTTCCTTGTTGGCGCTGCCTTTACCGATTAAGGTTTTGCAGCAAATCAGGGAAGGTTTGCCGGTTTCGGCTTTGGCCGCTTCAATAGCCGTCTGAATGGCATCAGTATCATGACCGTTTACATTTGGAATCACATGCCAGCCGTAGCTTTCAAAGCGTTGCGGAATATTTTCGGTAAACCAACCGTCCACCTTACCGTCAATGGAAATATTATTGTCATCATATAAAACAATCAGTTTGCCCAAGCCTAAAGTACCGGCAAGCGAGCAGGCTTCATGCGATACGCCTTCCATCATGCAGCCGTCGCCCATGAAGACGTAGGTGTGGTGGTCAACAATGTTCAAACCGTCTTTATTGAATTCGGCAGCCAAGATTTTTTCGGCCAAAGCCATGCCTACTGCGTTGGCAATACCTTGTCCCAATGGGCCGGTTGTGGTTTCCACGCCGTCGGTATAGCCATATTCCGGATGGCCGGGGGTTTTGCTGTGCAGTTGGCGGAAATTTTTCAAATCATCAATGGAAACGTTGTAGCCGGTCAGGTGCAACAGGCTGTAAAGAATCATGGAGGCATGACCATTGGAGAGGACAAAACGATCGCGGTTGTAGAATTTTGGGTTGGCAGGATTATGATTGAGGAACTTCGTCCACAATACTTCCGCCATTTCCGCCATACCCATAGGCGCACCCGGGTGGCCGGAGTTGGCTTTTTGTACGGCATCGACTGAGAGGAAACGGATTGCGTTTGCCAGTTGAGACATGGTTTGACCTTCCTTGGACAAGATTGGAAATATGAGAAAAGTGTGCCGATTATCGCCTGAATCAGCCGTGCTTTCAAGAATAGCCTTTGATATTTGCATTGTCAGACGGCATGATTTCCAATAGGCCGTCTGAAACGGACGGGATAGATGATATTAACTGTTATTTCGTTTTGAAACAGTATGTTGTAAATTTTTTTATTGGATAAATAGGAAATCACTATAAGCATAAATCTGTGCTTATTCCGTAAGTCTTTGAATACTGCTCTTTTCAGACGGCCTTGTATGAGATAGGAGTACCTCAACTATTGTTAAGGCCAAACCCCGCTTTTGCTTTGCATAAAGTCAAATGTTATGATTTTATATGCACGCCCAAGGCCGTCTGAAAATACTCGCATCAAACTACTACCATGACAAAAGGCTTGTGTGCACTTCGATTAAGGAACACTGATTATGTCACCCGAAAACCAAGCGGAAAACACCACACCCTCAACAGAAAAAACGGCAAAAGCCACTCCGCCCAAACCTTCCAAACCCAAATCCAGCGTAATTCAAATTCATCCCGAAGGCGAACGCATCCATCCGAAAAAAGCAGAAGGACGCTTTGCCAAACTGCGTATCGCCGCCGTATTGGCGACCCAGTTTGTATTTTACGTAATTCCATGGTTTAACTGGAGTAACCGTCAGGCAGTTTTATTTAATATCCCTGACCGTCATTTTTTCATTTTCGGCCTGTCACTGGGCATGGGCGATTTGATTTACCTTGCCTTGCTGTTGATGATTTGTGCCTTCGGACTGTTTTGGTGGACAACCATTGCCGGTCGTTTGTGGTGCGGCTACTCTTGCCCGCAAACGGTTTACACCGAAATCATGCTTTGGATCGACAACTTGGTTGAAGGCGACCGCAACAAACGTTTAAAACTGGAAAAATCGCCTTGGAACTTTACTAAAATCCGCATTAAAGTCACCAAATACCTACTGATTTTCCTTGTCTGTGCATGGACAGGTATAACTTTTGCAGGCTGGTTTGTCCCTATCCGCCAGTTTGTTCCCGATTTATTCACCGGAGCAGCAGGCGGCGGCGCAATGTTTGCTGCAGCGTTTTATGGATTCATGACCTTCTTCTTTGCCCACATTATGCGTGAAAAAGTGTGCCTGCATATGTGCCCATATGCACGCTTCCAAAGTGCAATGTTTGACAAAGACACACTGATTATTTCCTACGATACAGAACGCGGCGAACCTCGTGGTGCACGCAAAAAAACCGCCAACAAAGAAGACAGCGGCTTGGGCGACTGCATCAACTGCACCATGTGTGTACAAGTCTGCCCCGTCGGTATCGACATCCGCGACGGTCTGCAATACCAATGCATCGGTTGTGCAGCCTGTATCGATGCTTGTGATGAAATCATGGACAAAATGGGTTATCCGCGCGGCCTGATCCGTTACACCACAGAAGGTGCGATGGAGCATGAATACCCTGAAAGCGACATCAAAAAACGTCTGAAACGCCCTCGCGTTGCAGGTTATGGTGCAGTATTGTTTGTGGTTATTATTGCTTTCTTAACCGGCATTTCCACCCGTAAAATGGTCGAAGTGGATATTCTGAAAGACCGCGGCGTGATGGTGCGCGAAAACAGCCAAGGCTGGTTGGAAAATGCCTACAACCTGCGCATCATTAATAAGAGTGAACATGAACAGACCGTTACTGCAACAGTCAAAGGTTTTGATGATATCGCCTTGACCGGCTTACCAGAAAACGGTATTAAAATTGCGCCACGCGAAACCTTGACCATTCCAGTTCAAGTGTCCACCATTCCTGAGTACGCCGAAAAAGGCAGCCAGCCGATTGAATTTACCTTCACATATCGTGAAACCGATGCCGCTGATGCCGAACCGACTGTCTTGAATGAAAAAGCAACCTTTATTGGAGAATAACAACGGTGTCCAAACCCAATTCCACTAAGCCTTGGTATAAACACACTTGGCCTTGGGTGCTGATGGCAGGTCCAATCTTTGTCGTTATCGCCAGCGTGTCTATGTTCTTCGTCGCAAAAGAACATACGACAGACTTAGTTTCCGACGATTACTATAAAGATGGCAAACACATCGAAATCCAGCTTCACCGCGATGAAGAAGCCGTTAAAAGGCAGATTCAAGTGCAGGTTTTAATCAGTCCGGACATGAATGCCGCCAAAGTATTCGTCAGTGGACAATTCGATCCCAAACAGCCATTAAACCTGCTACTGATGCACCCGACACGCAAAGCTGACGACCAAACCGTCAAGCTGCGCGCCGTAACGTCCGAGCCACAAAACGGCCGTATGGAATACGAAGCCATCTTCAAACCTCTCCACCAAACCAACCATTGGTACTTGCGAGTTGAAGATACCTCAGGCGTGTGGCGTGTTGAAAACAAATGGATAGTCAGCCAAGGCAATGCAGTCAACTTGACGCCTATGGACAAATTGTTCGACAACGGTAAACAAGCCGCTTCAACAGAACAATAAATCCCGACCCAGGCCGTCTGAAACCTTTCAGACGGCCTGAAAATCTTTTTACCCTCTATCATTCTTTAAAATATGATTTTTTCCAATTGGCGCAGACTGACAGAAAATGAAGTCCGTATGGCAAAACAAGTTTTTGCGGACAGCATAAACTTCCACCGCATCAAAATATATCGCGGCATTCCACTTATACCCAACGCCAATACCGCCATTGCGCCCAATGGAAACATATACTTTCCGCGTAAACACTGCCCCAAAGATTTCACTCAAGCCGGCATAGCCTACAAAATTTGGCTGATTCATGAGCTGACACATGTCTGGCAACACCAGCGCGGTCACAAAGTTTGGCTTTCCGGCCTATTCATCATGCTCAAAGGCGGATACAGAAAACGCAAAGCTTACGCCTACCCCATCCCCTTACCCCACATCAACCAATTAAATATCGAACAGCAGGCAGACCTTATTGCCCACTATTTCGCAGCTACTTTTCTACCCAAAAACATTTACACCCCGCAACAGCCTATTTTTCAGACGGCCTTAGCAGATTTTCTTCACAACCCACACGACAAAAATCTATGCCCGAAATATTTGTCGGCAAAAAAACAACACTTCAAAAGCAGAGTGAACAAATAAGCTATAATGAACAACCCGACACATCATCCAAAAGATCCCAAACCATGCCTTGGAACATACCTATTTTACTTACCTGGATGCGCGTCCTATTAATCCCCGTGTTCACCATCCTATTCTATTTACCGAACACATGGATTCAACCACAAACCGTCAACTGGACAGCCGCCATCATCTTTGCACTTGCCGCTATTACAGACTGGTTTGACGGCTTTTTAGCACGCCGCTGGAAACAAACCTCCGACTTCGGTGCATTCCTCGACCCCGTTGCCGACAAACTCATGGTTGCCGTTGCCCTACTCCTGCTCGTCAGCCTTGGCAGAACATACGCCATCTTCGCCATGATTATTATCGGCCGAGAAATTACCATTTCCGCCCTGCGCGAATGGATGGCACAAATGGGCAAACGCGGCAGCGTCGCCGTAGCTACTATCGGCAAATTCAAAACCACTGCCCAAATGATTGCCATCTTCCTTTTGCTTATCGGTACGGACAAATATAACGACCCTTTCTATCTCATTGGTAACATATTGATGTTTATAGCATCCGTATTAACCATCTGGTCTATGTGCTACTACCTTAAAATGGCGTGGAAAGAATTCAAATAAAATTTTTAAAAAAATAAAAACAAAACACTTGACGCACACGATTAAATCCATAATAATTGCGTCTTCTTCGATATTACGAAGCAACAAATATCAGAGCGGGAATAGCTCAGTTGGTAGAGCGCAACCTTGCCAAGGTTGAGGTCGCGAGTTCGAGACTCGTTTCCCGCTCCATCTTGATTACTTGTTGATTGTTCTTTTTCAATATGCGGGAATAGCTCAGTTGGTAGAGCGCAACCTTGCCAAGGTTGAGGTCGCGAGTTCGAGACTCGTTTCCCGCTCCAGTTTAATTTCAGATGCACTCAAATGCGGGAATAGCTCAGTTGGTAGAGCGCAACCTTGCCAAGGTTGAGGTCGCGAGTTCGAGACTCGTTTCCCGCTCCATTAAATCATGCATCCGAATACGCGGGAATAGCTCAGTTGGTAGAGCGCAACCTTGCCAAGGTTGAGGTCGCGAGTTCGAGACTCGTTTCCCGCTCCAGTTTCAATACTACCAACACTCCAAAGTAGTTTATTTGGCGAGATAGCAAAGTGGTTATGCAGCGGATTGCAAATCCGTCTACGCCGGTTCGATTCCGACTCTCGCCTCCATCCATTTCATGGCGGGGTGGCAGAGTGTTTATGCTATAAGGGGTGCAACCCTTATATAGGCCGGTTCAAATCCGCGCCCCCGCCTCCAATCTCTCGATTTATTGTCTACGCCCGGGTGGTGAAATAGGTAGACACAACGGACTTAAAATCCGTCGGCCCTAAACCGGCCGTGCCGGTTCGATTCCGGCTCCGGGCACCAATAAATATCTGAATTTATTGAAAAATCTAATATTCCAAATTTCTAATTGACAGCTTATTTGTAAGGCTGTTTTTTTGTTTGTGCCTTATTTGTGTCTAACTTGCGCCATTTGTGTCAAATGTGACAAGCTCGTGCAAAGGTCTCAGGCTATGACAGCGAGGAAGACCGGTAGCATCTGGTAATCATCGTTTGCTGGACGACATTATGCGCAAAGCCCACCATAACCGTCCGCTGATGGAAGCGTAAACCAAACGTAACCGACATCTATCGAAGACCCGTTATGTGGTCGAACAAAGCTTCGGTACGCTGCACCGTAAGTCCCGCTACACTCGGGCAGCCTATTTCGGTCTGATTAAAGTGAGTGCACAAAGCCATCTGAAGGCAATGTGTTTAAACCTGTTGAAAGCGGCTAACAGGCTAAGTGCGCCTGTTGTTACCTAAAAGGCGGCCCAGATGCCTGATTATCGGGTATCCGGGGAGAATAAAGAGGAGGGGTTGAGTGGAATCAGTGGGTACTTGGAACGAAAATAGCCGAAAATCTATGTTTGGATTTCGGCTGCTGGAAGGAAAAGGAATTTTGCAAAGGGCTCATTTTAAAATTTCCCAAAATGATAAGGCCGAGACCTTTGCAAAATTCCCCAAAATCCCCTAAATTCCCACCAAGACATTTAGGGGATTTTTCATGAGTACCTTC
>NZ_JBQCTZ010000091.1:0-14312 GCF_051963715.1 Neisseria sp. P0001.S005
CGCCAACCCATCGGCACGCTGCTGACCCTGCTCATGCTTGCCGTTGCCATGACCTTGCCGCTGTTTATGTATTTGGGTATCCAAAGCGGGCAAAGCGTATTGGGCAAACTCAACGAATCGCCACAGATTACGGTTTATATGGACACTGATGCAGCAAGTTCTGATGCCGATACGGTGAAAAACCTGCTCCAGCGCGACAGCCGTATCGATAAAGTCCGCTTTATCAGCAAGCAGGAAGGTTTGGAAGAATTGCAAACCAATCTCGACCAAAACCTCGTTTCCATGCTCGATGGCAACCCATTGCCCGACGTCTTTATCGTTACACCCGACCCTGCCACTTCTCCGGATCAGATGCAGGCCATCTATAAAGACATTACCAAACTGCCGCGCGTCGAATCAGCAACCATGGATACCGAATGGGTACAGACCCTTTATCGTATTAACGAATTTATCCGCAAGATTTTGTGGTTCCTCTCGCTGACTTTGGGCATGGCCTTTGTCTTGGTCGCACACAACACCATCCGCCTGCAAATCCTCAGCCGCAAGGAAGAGTTGGAAATCACCAAGCTGTTGGGTGCGCCCGCTTCCTTCATCCGCCGTCCTTTCCTTTATCAGGCAATGTGGCAGAGTATTTTCTCAGCCGCCGTCAGCTTGGGCTTGTCGGCTTGGCTGCTGGCCGAAGTACGGCCGCTGGTGGACGCGATTTTCAAACCCTACGGTCTGAACATCGGCTGGCGTTTCTTCACATTTAGCGAAGTGTCGCTGGTATTCGGCTTCGTCATCGCGCTGGGCATATTCGGCGCATGGCTGGCCACCACGCAACACCTCTTAGGCTTCAAAGCCAAAAAATAAGCCTTGGCAAACAGGCCGTCTGAACCATTCAGACGGCCTGAAATCTTATCCTTTCGCAACTTAAACAAACCTTGTGAAAATTTAATACTGCCAAATCTAACAGCAAGGGCATAATCCCTTATAATTGATGGTCTATTATCCATCTCATTTCATTTGTGCGGCATAAACCGTGCAGACAAATAACGAAAGACATCCTGTGGACAAACTCAAAATCTCTGCCAACGGCCCCCTCAACGGCGAAATCATCGTATCCGGCGCAAAAAATGCCGCCCTGCCGCTGATGTGTGCCGGTCTGCTGACTTCCGGCACTTTACGCTTGAAAAACGTACCCATGCTCGCCGACGTCAAAACCACCCAAAAACTGCTGCAAGGCATGGGCGCACGCGTTTTGACCGACAACATCTCCGAATTTGAAATCAACGGCGGCACCGTCAACAACACCTGCGCACCTTACGAGCTGGTAAAAACCATGCGCGCATCCATCTTGGTTTTGGGCCCGACCCTCGCCCGCTTCGGCGAAGCCCAAGTCAGCCTGCCCGGCGGTTGCGCCATCGGTTCGCGCCCGGTTGACCAACACCTCAAAGGCCTCGAGACCATGGGTGCGGAAATCACCATCGAACACGGCTACGTCAAAGCCAAAGGTCGTCTGAAAGGCACGCGCGTGGTGATGGATATGATTACCGTCGGCGGTACGGAAAACCTGCTGATGGCGGCGACCCTCGCCGAAGGCACAACCATCCTCGAAAACTGCGCCATCGAACCCGAAGTCGTCGATTTGGCGGAATGCCTCGTCAAAATGGGCGCGAAAATCAGCGGCATCGGTACATCAACCATGACCGTCGAAGGCGTGAAAGAGCTGCACGGCTGCGAACACAGCGTCGTTCCCGACCGCATCGAAGCCGGTACCTTCCTTTGCGCCGTCGCCATGACCGGCGGCAAAGTCGTCCTGCGCAAAGCCGCGCCTAAAACCATGGAAGTCGTTTTGGACAAACTCGTCGAAGCCGGCGCCATCATCGAAGCGGGCGACGACTGGATTTCCATCGACATGCAGCAACGGCCGAAAGCGGTAAACATCCGCACCACCGAACACCCTGGCTTCCCGACCGACATGCAGGCGCAGTTTATGGCGATGAACGCCGTTGCCGAAGGCGACAGCCGCGTCGTCGAAACCATCTTTGAAAACCGCTTCATGCACGTTCCCGAACTCAACCGCATGGGCGCGAACATCACTACTGAAGGCAACACCGCCTACATCAAAGGCGTGGAAAAACTCTCCGGCGCCGTCGTGATGGCAACCGACCTACGTGCCTCCGCCAGCCTCGTTATGGCAGGCTTGGTCGCAGATGGCGAAACCATCGTCGAACGTATCTACCACCTCGACCGCGGCTATGAATACATCGAGAAAAAACTCGGCGGCGTAGGCGCAAAAATCGAACGCGTACGCGGTTGATTCCATACGCAGCCGATAAATAAAAGGCCGTCTGAAAACAAAATCTAGCAAACACGCTATGCTTGTTTTCAGACGGCCTATCTACTTGTGAAATAAAAAGCAGGTAACTAAGATAAGAAATAGGATTTTTCGATTAGTAAACACTCAGAAAACCCACCTTCCAATCTTTTCAAAATTAATCTGGTTTATATAAACAGCATCATTAAAGCAGTAGAAAAGCCGATAATTATTCACTACTAATCCTCCATATAATCAATATACATTATGAATGATTCATCACACACAACAAAGAAACGGATAACCCGTTATGGCCATAAACTATGTTTCTTTATTGCCATTTTCATTTGGATTTGTTCCTTATTTCAAAATGTATTTACTTTTGGAAAAGAAGGACAATATGAGGGATTTTTTGTTCTAATTATTGGAACAATATTTGGACCTGGTTTAGGACACATTGGATATTTTGCTGTTTATGCAAATTATATTTGGTTCATTTTAATATTCATATCTCTTATCCGACCGCAAGCAAAAAAATTTATCTTTACTTTGCATGGATTATTATGGGTTGTGGCGCTACTTACATTTACCTTAAACGAAGTAATTGTGAATGAAGCAGGAGGACATGCAAAACCAACTTACGGATTAGGATTGTATTTATGGTTTACAGCGTTTTTATTGACAACCATCGCAGAATTTCTAAAACAGCGTATTTATCAAAATTTGAAAGAAAATACAAAAAGAATAAAGTAACAACAAATACTCCTGTATACTTTGAATTACTCCTGTATACTTTGAATCAAGATTCAAAATCTCATTGTAGAAGGAAGCCTTATGAAACCTTTTATCTTGCTATTCGGTCTCTGTGCCGCTTTATCATTAACCGCCTGCAACAAGGAGAAAAACGTGTACGAAGAATATGGCTTTAAAGAATCGGATTTCCCCACCTATAAACTGCCGAAAGGAGATGCTCCTCCAAAGGATGTTAAAATTAACCCAAACCGTAAAGAACATTATCAAGCTGTGGTTAAAATTAAAGATGCGCCTCTAGCTTTCCAAATTGTGACGGGAGATGAACTTTACCAATCGGAAAACTGCAAATATGTAACCAATCGTTGGGTAGGTGCGACAACGTGGCCTCAATACCGAAAAAAACTGGAGATGACTAAAATTGATAATAATACATATGCTACAGACTTTTATTCGGATACTCCTTTAGATGAAGATTACTATGGGGAAGGCGTATGTAAATGGCAGTTTTTAAGTGCTGCCATAGTAATGGAACCAACAGGAAAAGATAAGCGAGAAACAGCTTTGATTGTCCGTATTGATTCGGAAGATTTAAAAAAACTGACTGAGGAAAATCCTGAATTAAAAGTAACCAATCATTATGAAAAAAACCTTTATCCCATAGCAACCGAATTTCAAGGTAATGGTTCAATTGATAGCGGATATTCTGATAGAGGTATTGAAAGTTGGCATAAAAATGTGGCGGATTATAAACCGGATTCTCTTTTTACAGTTGAATTAACATTAAGAAAGGTTGAAAAATGAGAGCATTGAATAGTCAGGATTTTGCCCTGCTGTCTGATCACATTTATGGGAAGAAAGATGAAAACGGCGAAAAAAAACTGGTTTTTGATAACGAAAAAAATAAAGAAATAACTTTAAACGGTATTAAATATGCTGTTGAAAGAATCAGCGACAATCCCAAAAATGGTTATTTTGGTGCCATTTACCGTCGCTTAGATACCAACGAGTTAGTAGTCGTCCACAGAGGTACAGAGTTTGAAACACGCCAAGACCGAGAAGCCGATATGCGTATGGTTAAAAGCCATACCAATCCTCAGTACAACGATGCTAGAGCATTAACTGAAGTGGCGAATGCAATGGCAAAACATAACGGGGCAAAAATCTACCAAACCGGTCACTCCTTAGGAGGAGCACTTGCCCAGTTATGTGGCAATCGCTATGGTCAACGCACTGAAACTTTTAATGCCTTTGGCGCAGCAGGCTTGAAAGAAGCCCTTCCAATCAACCCATTAGCGGACAGATTAATCATTAATCACCGTATGGGTGGAGACTATGTCTCATCTGCAAGCAATCATTTAGGCAGAAGTATTTTGTATACTACAAAAAACGAAGTAGATAATCTGCGTAAAGGTGGTTTTGCCACACAAGATACTTCGGATGACAACTTTTTGGCTAACAAGTGGAATCTTTACTCATCTCATGCTATAAACAATTTTACCCCTGAAAAGGGATTATCTGTTTTATCTCCACATTCTCCAGCTCATCAACTGGCTGAAGAAAATATGGCTATGCTGAGCAGATTTAATAATCTAGTAAAAGAAAAAATTCGTCAATCACCACAATCATTTGAAAAATATATTAACTGGGCGGACAAATTTATTGCAGAAAACCAACCGCAGTATTCAAATCCATATGAACAACAGGATCGTCCTCAATACGCCTTTTTAGATCTGCAAATAAATGCTAGCAAACTACAAAACTTTTCCCCTGAAAATCAAAAGTTCTTCAATACTGCAATGGTGCACCTAACGACGTATCATAAGACAAACAATCTGCCTATTGATGAGAAAAAGCTGCAAAATTCCGCGATGGCACTTACCGCCTTGGCTCAGTCAAAAAATATCACTGATCTTACTTTATTTAGTGTAAAAAACGACCAGTATCTAATCGGGAACCGAAATCCTACATTAAATCTTGCCTCTATGGATATAGGACTATCTGCATCTATTCCCGTGGAAAAGAGCTTTAATCAAATTCAGCAAACGGCTGAATATGAAGAGCAACAGAAACAATTAGCGCAATCTCAATCGCGTGGAATGAGCATTGGGTAACAATCTTTCTGCCAAGTCTCAAAAGGCCGTCTGAAACACCAGCAATCGGGTTTCAGACGGCCTTTGCGTATTGTTTTGCGGTATAATTCCCGATATCTTTATCCATTGTTTTTAAAAGCACAAACCATGACACGCAAAATCCTTGTCACTTCCGCGCTGCCGTATGCCAACGGCAGTATTCACCTCGGCCACATGGTCGAACACATCCAAACCGACGTTTGGGTGCGCTTCCAAAAACTGCGCGGCCACGAGTGCCACTACTGCTGCGCCGACGACACCCACGGCACGCCCGTGATGCTTGCCGCGCAAAAACAAGGCATCGCGCCTGAAGACATGATTGCCAAAGTGCGCGAAGAGCACCTCGCCGACTTTACCGGTTTCAACATCGGCTACGACAATTATTACAGCACCCACTCCCCTGAAAACAAACAGTTTTCCCAAGACATTTACCGCGCGCTGAAAGCCAACGGCAAGATTGAGAGCCGCGTCATCGAGCAGCTTTTCGACCCCGAAAAACAAATGTTCCTGCCCGACCGCTTTGTCAAAGGCGAATGCCCCAAATGCCACGCCCAAGACCAATACGGCGACAACTGCGAAGTTTGCGGCACGACCTATTCCCCGACCGAACTGATCAACCCGTATTCCGCCGTATCCGGTGCCAAACCCGAATTGCGCGAATCCGAACACTTCTTCTTCAAACTGGGCGAATGCGCCGACTTTCTCAAAGCCTGGACTTCCGGCAACAACCCGCACGACGGCAAGCCCCATCTGCAACCCGAAGCCCTCAACAAAATGAAAGAATGGCTGGGCGAAGGAGAAGAAACCACCCTGTCCGACTGGGATATTTCCCGCGACGCGCCGTATTTCGGTTTTGAAATCCCCGACGCGCCGGGCAAATACTTCTACGTCTGGCTGGACGCGCCCGTCGGCTACATGGCGTCGTTTAAAAACCTGTGCGACCGCATCGGCATCGATTTTGACGAATACTTCAAAGCCAACAGCCAAACCGAGATGTACCACTTCATCGGCAAAGACATCCTCTATTTCCACGCCCTGTTCTGGCCCGCCATGTTGCATTTCTCCGGCCACCGCGCCCCGACCGGCGTGTACGCACACGGCTTTTTGACCGTGGACGGACAAAAAATGTCCAAATCGCGCGGCACCTTCATCACCGCCAAATCCTATCTGGAACAAGGCCTGAACCCCGAGTGGATGCGCTACTACATCGCCGCCAAACTCAACAGCAAAATCGAAGACATCGATTTGAACCTGCAAGACTTTATCAGCCGCGTCAACAGCGACCTCGTCGGCAAATACGTCAACATCGCCGCCCGCGCGTCAGGTTTCATCGCCAAACGCTTTGAAGGTCGTCTGAAAGACGTTTCAGGCAGCGCATTGCTGGCAAAACTCGCTGCCGAAAGCGACACCATCGCCGAGCAATACGAAAACCGCGAATACGCCCGCGCCCTACGCGACATCATGGCATTGGCAGATGCCGTGAACGAATACGTCGATGCCAACAAGCCGTGGGAGCTGAACAAATTTCTGGAATCTCCGAAATACAAATGGAGATTTACTAAGAAAGACAATGCTAAATTAGCAAACTTACCTGACTTGAATGATGAACTTTTTACCAAACCAGTCATTATTAAAAATGATTTAGCTGATTTAAATAAATTTATTAATTCACTTCCTAAAAATAAAAAAGATATTTTCCAAAAAGAAAAAGAAACTTTCTCATTGGAAAACTATGAAAAAGTTAAAGAATCAATTCTAAGGTATTCACAAAAGGAAGGAAGAAAAATTCTCGAGGATTATAATAATGCCCCTAACCACAGCCCATACCCCCTGAGCTTAGAGGAAATTCAATCTGAAGATTTGGCGACTACTATTGCTGACTTATGGATCAATATTAAGGTACTGGATACGTATCATATATTAGATGATTTGCTGCACGAAGTATGCAGCGAACTCATCAACGCCTTCACCATGCTGACCGCCTACCTCGCCCCCGTGTTGCCGCAAACCGCCGCCAACGCCGCGCGTTTCCTCAATCTGGACGCGATTACTTGGGCAAACACGCGCGAAACCTTGGGCGAACACGCCATCAACAAATACGAACATTTAATGCAACGAGTGGAGCAAAAACAAGTGGACGATTTAATCGAAGCCAACAAACAAAGCATTCAGACGACCCCCGCGCCTGCCGCCGAAGAGAGCAAATACGAAAAAGTCGCCGAACAGGCCAGCTTTGACGACTTCATGAAAATCGATATGCGCGTCGCCAAAGTATTGAACTGCGAAGCCGTCGAAGGCAGCACCAAACTCCTGAAATTCGACCTCGATTTCGGTTTTGAAAAACGCATCATCTTCTCCGGCATCGCCGCGTCTTACCCAAATCCTGCCGAATTGAACGGCCGCATGGTCATCGCCGTCGCCAACTTCGCCCCGCGCAAAATGGCAAAATTCGGCGTATCCGAAGGCATGATCCTCTCCGCCGCCACGGCAGAGGGCAAACTGAAGCTCCTCGACGTTGACGCAGGCGCACAGCCCGGGGATAAAGTGGGCTAAGTATCAAATCTTAAGGAGAAACCATGTTAAACCTTTCCGCACCGGTACTTAAAGAAATTGAGTTGCTTCATGATGCAGGCTTATCGGTTGGCGCTATTGTTGCAGTGTTGCGTCTGAAGTTTCCGGTAGAGCTCCATGATCGGGAGGACAAGAAAATTGAAGAAGCCGTGCTTCTCATGATCAATCCGCCACGAAAAGCACCGTCTCTTTCCCGCTAAGGTAGCGATACCGGTTGAAAGGTAAATTTGGTTATACTTCAACAAAAGGCCGTCTGAAATTTTCAGACGGCCTTTTTATTTATCCAAACACTTAGTTTTCGTTAAAACTTTATCTCAACAATTCATCGGTAACGCGTTGCAGAAATTCGATGCGCTCGGGTCTGGCTTCGCCTGATTCGGCAGCGACTTTGACGGCACAGCCGGGTTCGGCGCGATGGGTGCAGTTGTGGAAACGGCACTGGCCGATAAGATGGCGCAGATCGGGGAAGTATTGCAACAGGTCGGCGGCTTGGAGATGGTGCAGGCCGAATTCTTGCAGGCCGGGGGAGTCGATGAGTCGGGTTTCTGCGTTTAAATCGTATAGTTGGGCGTGGGTGGTGGTGTGTTTGCCGGAGTCAAGCGCGGTGGAAATGTCGCCGGTTCGGGCGGCTTGGTTGCCGAGTAGGGCGTTGGTCAGGGTGGACTTGCCCATGCCGCTTTGTCCGAGCAGGATGTTGGTTTGCCCTTCTAAAATGGGACGCAGGATGTCGGCATTTTCCAATGCGTTGGTTTCAACCACGGAGTAGCCGAGGGTTTCGTAGAATTTGAGTTTCTCGCGCCATTGGGCGGTTTCGGGCAGGTCGGCTTTGTTGAGGACGATAACGGCGTTAATGCCGGCCGCTTCTGCCGCGAGGAGGGCGCGTTGCAACAGGGCCTCGCTGGGTGAGGGGCTCGCGGCAGTTACGATAAGGAGTTGGGTAACGTTGGCGGCAATCAGTTTGGTTTTCCATGCGTCTTGGCGGTAGAGCAGGCTTTCGCGCGGGAGGTAGTCTTCAATCACGACTTGTTCGCCGTTGATGGGGCTGATGCGGACTTGGTCGCCGCAGGCGAAATCGACGCGTTTTTTTCGGGTGGTGGCGTCATATGTTTGGCCGTCGGGGGTGCGGACAATATAGCGGCGGCCATAGCTGGTAATGATTTGGGCGGTATCGGTCATGATGGGGTTTATTGTTTGGAATGGTGTGATTGTACCGAAAGTCGGCTATGGCCGTCTGAAAACTTGTTTGCACCTTTTAACTTTCTTTGGCTTGGTTTTTTGGTGTTTCTGCCCTATATTTGCAATGTATTTGTTTTCAGGAGATTTTTTTATGGATTTCAGTCAGTTGCTCAATCAGGTTTTGGGTGCGGCTCAAAAAGGTAGCAAAGCGGTTGCGGACAGCCCGCTCAATTCTTTCGGCGGCGGCGCGTTGACGGGTGCTTTGGCATCAATGCTGTTGAAAAAGAAAAACACGAAGAAGCTGGTCAAGGCCGGCTCGGTCGCTGCTTTGGGTTTTCTGGCTTATAAAGGCTATCAAAACTGGAAACAAAACCGCCAGCAGGAAGAATTGCCGCAAAGTGCGTTCCAACCTGCCGGTCTGATTGGTGAAAACCACAGCCGTGTGATTTTGCAAACGATGATTGCGGCGGCGGCTTCAGACGGCCTGATTGACGATGCGGAACGCGCGGCCATTGAGCGTGAAAGCGGCAACGATGCGGAAATGGCGGCATGGCTGCAGGCTGAATATGCGCAACCGGCCTCTATCGAGCAAATTGCGGCTGCGGTCGGCAGCGACGAGGCTTTGGCAGCCGAAACTTATCTGGCGGCCAGATTGGTCTGCGCGGACTTGTCGCGCAAGGAAATCGTGTTCCTGAGCCGTTTGTCCCAAGCTTTGAATTTGGACGACCAGCTGGTCGAAAGCTTGGAAAAACAGCTCGAATTGGCTTAAGCTTGATTTAAAAGGCCGTCTGAAACCTAATTTCAGACGGCCTTTCGACTTAATTTCAGAGTAGAATAACCCTTTCGACATATTAAAGGCTGTCTAAACATGAATAAACTTTTTTCCACATTCAAAACGTTTTTAGCCACTTCATCCGTCTTGGTATTGGCTGCCTGTCCGAGTGGCAACGCGCCGCAATCCAAACCTTCTGCGCAGGGTCAAAATACGGTTTCGCGTCCTGCACCCAAACCGAAAGCCACAGTTGCGCTGGCTTTGGGTGGCGGCGCGTCCAAAGGCTTTGCCCATATCGGAATTATTAAGGTTTTGAAAGAAAACAATATTCCGATCAAAATCGTTACCGGTACATCCGCCGGCTCGATTGTCGGCAGTATGTACGCTTCGGGAATGTCGCCCGACCGCCTCGAATTGGAAGCGGAAATTTTGGGTAAAACCGATTTGGTGGATTTGACCTTGTCCACCAGCGGCTTCATCAAAGGCGAAAAACTGCAAAACTACATCAACCGCAAAGTCGGCAACCGCCCGATGCAGCAGTTCCCCATCAAATTTGCCGCCGTTGCGACCGATTTTGAAAGCGGCAAACCGGTGGTGTTCAACGTCGGCAATGCCGGACAGGCCGTCCGCGCTTCCGCTTCGATTCCGAACGTGTTCCAACCTGTCGTCATCGGCAACCGCAAATATGTAGATGGCGGCCTGTCGCAACCCGTACCGGTCAGCGCGGCGAAAAAACTGGGCGCAAACTTCATCATTGCCGTCGATATTTCCGCCCGTCCAGCCAAAAACGTCAACCAAGGCATGTTCTCCTATCTTGACCAAACCTTCAACGTAATGAGTCAAACTGCGTTGCGCCAAGAATTGGGACAAGCCAATGTGGTCATCAAACCACAGGTTTTGGAGCTGGGTTCGGTTGGCGGTTTCGACCAAAAACAACGCGCCATCCAACTGGGCGAACAGGCCGCACGCGCCGCCCTGCCTGAAATCAAACGCAAACTGGCGGCATATCAGTATTAATCATCCGCCGTTTGAACAGGCCGTCTGAAAGTATGTTTTTCAGACGGCCTTTCTTGTGCAAATCTGCTAAAATCACGCGTTTCCTACAAATCATAAAATCCTAAAAAAATGAATATCTTTTACGAAGAGTCCGGCCAATTCAAAGTTGCCTCCATCGTCCAAAAAAACGACGCCACCTATCAAGTCGATACCCAACACGGCAAGCGCACCAAAGTGAAGGCAAACAATGTCTTTGCCGAGTTTGACGGCGATATGGCGGTATTTTTGGAGAACGCGCAGGCACAGGCGGCGGACATCGACACCGATTTATTGTGGGAAGTATGCGGCGAAGAGGAATTTACCGCCGAGGCGATTGCCGAAGAATATTACGGTCATGCGCCGACTAAAACCGAGCTAGCGGCGACTTTGATTGCGCTTTACGCCGCGCCGATGTATTTCTACAAAAAAGCCAAAGGCGTGTTCAAAGCCGCGCCCGAAGAAACCTTAAAACAAGCGCTTGCCGCCATCGAACGCAAAAAACAACAAGACGCGCAAATCGACGCTTGGGCGGAAGCCTTGAAACGCGGCGAGATGCCGTCTGAAATCGCGGCGGATTTGAAAACCATCTTACACGCGCCCGACAAGCAGTCGCTGACCTACAAAGCCTTTACCAAAGCCGCCGACGAGCTGAAAATCTCCGCCTACGAACTGGCGAAAAAAACGGGCGGCATTACGTCCATTCCCCAATACCTGCAAGACGGGTTTGAAATCAAATATTTCCCCAAAGGAACAGGCTTCCCCGACCTTCCGCTTCCTGAAATGCCCGACTTGCCCAAGGCTGACGTTACCGCCTTTTCCATTGATGACGAATCGACCACCGAAGTGGACGATGCCTTGAGCCTGACCGACTTGGGCAATGGCATGAAACGCGTCGGTATCCACATCGCCGCGCCGTCGCTTGCCATTAAACAAAGCGACAAAATGGAAAAAAACATCATGGAACGCTTAAGCACGGTTTATTTTCCCGGCGGCAAAATCACCATGCTGCCCGAAAACTGGATCGCCGCGTTCAGCCTTGATGCAGGTGCATACCGCCCTTCCATCAGCATTTATTTCGATGTGGACAGCGAGTTCAACGTCGGCGCGCCAACCTGCAAAATCGAAGCGGTCAACATCGCTGAAAACCTACGCATTCAAACCATCGAGCCGCATTTCAACGCCAAAACCGGCTTGGACGAAGCAGGCGAAATGATGTTCGCCCACCATCAAGACCTGATTTGGTTCTATCAATTTGCCATCTCCTTGCAAAAAGCGCGTGGCAAATACGAGCCTGACCGTGCGCCGCAATACGATTACAGCATCGAATTGGATGAGGAAGGCAACGTATCTGTCGTCTGCCGCGAACGCGGTTCGCCCATCGATACGCTGGTCAGCGAGATGATGATTCTTGCCAACAGCACTTGGGCGCAAATGCTGGACGAAAACGAGCTGCCCGGCCTCTTCCGCGTCCAACCGGCAGGCAAAGTGCGCATGAGCACCAAATCCGAGCCGCACATCGGCATGGGCGTGCAGCATTACGGCTGGTTTACCTCGCCGCTGCGCCGCGCCGCCGACTACATCAACCAAAAGCAGCTGATCAGCCTGATCGACGACACTGCCGAGCCGCTGTATCAAAACAGCGATGCCGAGCTTTTCGCCGCGTTGCGCGACTTTGATGCCGCCTATACAGCCTACGCCGACTTCCAACGCCAAATGGAAGCCTACTGGAGCCTCGTCTATCTGCAACAGCAAGACATCAGCGAGCTGACGGCCACCATCCTCAAAGAAGACCTCGTCCGCATTGAAGGCCTGCCGCTGGTAACGCGCGCGACCGGTATTCCGTTTGACGCGCTGCCTAAATCGCAGGCATTGTTCAAAATCACCGAACTGGATGCCGAGAAGCAGTTTATCGCGCTCAACTATCAAAAAGCCGTTTTACCCGGCTGATAACGTTGTTCCGTTTGAAAAAAGGCCGTCTGAACTCAGAAACAGAAATCTTTGATTTCGTTTTCACCCCTGTTCAGACGGCCTTCATCATCTAAAAATGCTACAATTCCCCTTTTCTGCCCATCATTTCATACCATGAAAAAAAACGCCCCCCAATCCTTTGAAGAAGCCTTATCCCGCCTCGAAACCCTGACCCAGGCCATGCAAAGCAGCGAAATGCCGCTGAAAGACGCTTTGGCCGCCTATCAGGAAGGCAACGAATTGGTCAGATACTGCCAAACCAAATTGGCGGAAGTCGAGCAAAAACTGCAAGTATTGGATGCCGGCGAACTGAAGGAGTTGAACCTTGAACCCGGCGAATGAACTCAAAACATGGCAGCAAAAAGCTCAAGCGCAAACCGAATTGCTGCTGGCGCATTTTTTGCCGTCTGAAAGCCAAGTGCCGCACACGCTGCATGAAGCCATGCGTTACGTTACTCTCGGCGGCGGCAAACGGCTGCGCCCGCTCTTAGTGCTTGCCGCGTCCGAATTGGGCGAAGCAAACCAAAATGCCGTCGAGCAGGCCATGGCGTCCATCGAAATGGTGCACGTCTATTCGCTGGTTCACGACGATATGCCGGCGATGGACAACGACAGCCTGCGCCGCGGCAAACCGACCTGCCATGTGCAATACGATGAAGCAACCGCCCTTTTGGTCGGCGATGCGCTGCAAACCCAAGCCTTTGATGTACTGAGCCGTCCGACAGGCCTGTCTGCCGAGCGCCAGCTTGCCATGTTGTCCACGCTGGCCCAAGCATCCGGCAGCCTTGGTATGGCGGGCGGACAAGCCATCGACCTTGCCAACGTCGGCAAAGCCATGAATCAGGCCGAATTGGAACAGATGCACAGCCTCAAGACCGGCGCACTCATCCGCGCGGCCGTAGCCTTAGGCGCACTGTCCTGCCCGGACTTAACACCGGCGCAAATCCAAACCTTAGACCACTACGCCGCCAAATTGGGCCTGGCTTTCCAAGTGATCGACGATGTATTGGACTGTGAAGCCGATACCGCCACCTTGGGCAAAACCGCCGGCAAAGACTCGGACAACGACAAACCGACCTACGTCAAACTGATGGGCCTGCAGGCCGCGCGTACTTACGCAGAAACGCTGATTGCAGAAGCCGTTGCCCTGATCGAGCCATTCGGCGACAAAGCCCTGCGCCTGCGCCAACTGGCCGAGTTTGTTACCGCACGGAAAAACTAAACCTGAAAATAAATAAAGGCCGTCTGAAACCTGATTTTGGGTTTCAGACGGCCTTTTTAACAGCCTGAGACCTTTGCAAAAAAGCCTTTCCTCCAACAGCCGAAATCCAAACACAGGTTTTCGGCTGTTTTTGTTTCAAATACCCACTGATTCTACTCAAATACCCCCTTAATCCCCCTTGGATACCTGATTAATCAGGCATCCGGACCGCCTTTTAGGCAGCAACAGGCACACTTAGCCTGTTGCCGCTTTCAACAGGTTTAAACACATCGCCTTCAGATGGCTTTGCGCACTCACTTTAATCAGCCCGAAATAGGCTGCCCGGGCATAGCGGAATTTACGGTGCAGCGTACCGAAGCTCTGTTCGACCACATAACGGGTCTTCGA
>NZ_JBQCTZ010000092.1:0-14267 GCF_051963715.1 Neisseria sp. P0001.S005
TACCGGCCTGTCACGCCGGGGGTCGCGGGTTCGAGCCCCGTCCGCCGCGCCATTATTTAAAAAGCACTGATTATATCAGTGCTTTTTTATTTGTCTTAAACATACAATTTAGCTGCAAAAATAGAAACAGGTAAGTAACAGGATATTGAAATACTGTTTAACCTTAAATTCTGATGATTTTAAAAAAGGCCGTCTGAAACTTTTAAAGTTTCAGACGGCCTTTAGTCTATTGAAACAATAGACTAAATATCCAATTCTGCCGTATCGCCCTCTTTTTCCATCCATGCGCGGCGAGCGGCGGCTTCGCCTTTGCCCATTAGTTTGACGAAGATGTCGCGTGTTTCATCATCCGCGCCTTCGGGGATTTGTACCTGCAACAGGCGGCGGGTGTCGGGGTGCATGGTGGTGTCTTTGAGCTGGTCGGGGTTCATCTCGCCCAAGCCTTTGAAACGGCTGATGGAATAGGCGGTTTCTTTAACGCCTTCTTTTTGCAGCCGCTCCAAAATGCTGTCGAGTTCGTTTTGGTCGAGGGCGTAGAATTTGCGGGCGGGTTTGCTTTTGCCTTGTGCGTTGACATCGACGCGGAACAGCGGCGGCTGGGCGACGTAGATGTGTCCATCGGCGACCAGTTTTGGGAAGTGGCGGTAGAACAGTGTCAGCAGCAAAACTTGAATATGCGAGCCGTCCACGTCGGCATCGGACAGGATGGCGATTTTGCCGTAGCGCAGGCCGCTTAAGTCGGGATTGTCATTGATTCCATGTGGATCAACGCCGATGGCGACGGAAATATCATGGATTTCGGCGTTACCGAAGAGTTGGTCGGGGTGGACTTCAAAGCTGTTGAGCACTTTGCCGCGCAGGGGCAGGATGGCCTGTGTGGCTTTGTCGCGGGCAAGTTTGGCAGAGCCGCCGGCAGAATCGCCTTCGACGAGGAAGAGTTCGTTTTCGCGGATGTCTTCGCTTTCGCAGTCGGTCAGCTTACCGGGCAGGACGGCGACGCCGCTACCTTTTTTCTTTTCAATCTTTTTAACCGAACGCATCCGTGCTTGTGCCTGACGGATAGCGAGTTCGGCGATTTTTTTGCCGTAGTCCACGTTTTGGTTCAGCCACAATTCCAAAGGATCGCCCGATACGGTGGCAACGAGTTTCAGTGCGTCGCGGTTGGTCAGCTTGTCTTTGGTTTGACCTTGGAACTGAGGGTCGAGGACACGGGCGGAGAGGACGAAGGCGGTTTTGCTGAATACGTCGTCGCTTTGCACTTTCACGCCTCGCGGCAAGAGATTGTGCAGATTGATAAAGTTGTTGACAGCATTGAACACGGCTTGTTTCAAGCCTGCTTCGTGCGTGCCGCCCAAAGGGGTGGGGATGAGGTTGACGTAGCTTTCGTTGGCGCATGAGCCTTCTTCCAGCCAAGTCAGGGCAAATGCTGCGCCTTCGCCAATGCTGAAATCGCCGTTGTGGCCGTCTGAAATGTAGTTTTCACAGGAGAAGATAGGCACGGCTTCCTGAGCGTCGGCAATGAGGTCGGTCAGATAGCTTTTCAGGCCGTCCGGGTAGTGCCAGGTTTGGGTGTGCGCTTCGTCTTCGCCTTTGACCGGACGGGTCAGGGAAACGCGTACGCCCGGCAGTAAAACTGCTTTGGCGCGCAACAGGCGTTCGAGTTCGGGAATGCTGTAATTCGGGCTTTCAAAATATTTGCCGTCCGGCCACACGCGCACTTCGGTACCGCTGTCTTTGACGGCGCATTTGCCCACT
Source organism: Neisseria sp. P0001.S005 (assembly GCF_051963715.1). Lineage (NCBI taxonomy): Bacteria > Pseudomonadati > Pseudomonadota > Betaproteobacteria > Neisseriales > Neisseriaceae > Neisseria > Neisseria sp. P0001.S005. The sequence goes on from NZ_JBQCTZ010000092.1 coordinate 1,756, forward strand.
TCAGTCAATGGCTCAATGACGTCGCCACCGGAAAAGACGATGCGATGGACTTTGCCTTCGCGTTTGACCGTTACTTCAAGGCGGGTGGAAAGGGCGTTAGTAACAGATACGCCGACACCGTGCAGACCGCCTGAAAAGGCATAGGCACTGCCGCCGTCTTTTTTGTTGAACTTGCCGCCTGCGTGCAGACGGGTGAATACGAGTTCGACTACGGGTACGCCTTCTTCAGGGTGCAGGCCGACGGGAATGCCGCGGCCGTTATCACGCACGGAAAGCGAACCGTCTTCATGAATTTGCACGTCGATTGCAGTTGCAAAACCACCTAACGCCTCATCCGCTGCGTTATCAATCACTTCCTGACAGATATGGGTCGGGCTGTCGGTACGGGTGTACATGCCGGGACGTTCTTTGACCGGCTCCAAGCCTTTGAGGACGGTAATGCTGGATTCGCTGTATTGATTGTTTTTAGCCATAGGAATAATGTAAAGGCCGTCTGAAAAGATGAAAAACAACGCTTTCAGACGGCCTGAAAGCGTTTGGGTTATAAGTTTTCTATTGGATTGCGACGGATAAATTCTTCATAGCTTTCTATGCCGCGCAAGAAACGGGAAAGTTCGGTCAATGCGCCCAAATACACGCCGCGCTTGAAGTCGATGACTTCGTCAACCGGCGCCCAGTATTGATGCCAACGCCAGCCGTCGAATTCAGGATGATGGCAGGCGCGGAGGTTGACGTCGCTGTCGCGGCCGACCAAACGCAAAAGATACCAAATCTGTTTTTGTCCGCGATACGAACCGCGCCATTCGCGGCGCACCCAGTGGCTGGGTACGTCATAACGCAGCCAGTCGCGCGTGCGGCCGATAATTTTGACATGTTGCGGCAGCAGGCCGACTTCTTCGTACAACTCGCGGTACATGGCGGTTTCAGGGCTTTCACCCGGCTTGATGCCGCCTTGCGGAAACTGCCAAGAATGTTCGCGTACGCGTTTGCCCCAAAAGACTTCGTTACGTTCGTTAATCAGGATAATACCGACATTGGGGCGATAGCCTTCTCTGTCTAACACGGTGTCGCCCTTCATTAAATTCAATCGTGCAATTTTCCCACAAATTGGGCGGTTTTGACAAATCTTGAGGCCGTCTGAATAAGCCCACAGTTTTTTCCAGACGGCATGAAACCGTTTCTGAAAAAATGTTGTTTATGAATAAAACCATAGCTTCAGGCCATCTGAAAAATGAAATTTTTTTCTGCTTTAAGGTCTTGCATTCAAAAGCTTTTTGCCGTTTAATGCAAACCTTGCTGAATCAAGGGCAAAGGACACATGCCGGCCGCCCCCACAGTTTCCCTTTTGTAAGTGGCATCTGCCACCGCTGCAATATTTTTACCCCCCGAACAAAAGGTCTGAAACCATGAAAAAATCTTTGATGGCGGCGGCAATCTTGAGCCTCGTCTTGACTGCGTGTAGCGGCGGAAAAGAAACCGCCGCAGAATCTTCCGCATCTCAAACTCAAACTTCTTCCTCTCAAACGGATAAACTCAATATCTACAACTGGTCGGATTATGTCGATCCTGCCACGCTGTCTGCGTTTGAAAAAAATACGCATATCAACGTCCGCTACGATTACTACGACAGCAACGAAGCGCTGGAAGCCAAGCTGCTGACCGGCAAGTCGGGTTATGACTTGGTTGCGCCGTCTATTGCCAATGTCGGCCGCCAGATTAAAGCCGGCGCGTATCAAAAAATCGACAAATCGCAAATTCCCGATTACGCCAATATCGATCCTGATTTGTTGAAAATGATGGAAACCGTCGATCCGGGCAACGAATATGCCGTCCCTTATTTCTGGGGCATCAATACGCTGGCGATTAACAAACAGCAGGTTCAAAAGGCTTTGGGTACGGACAAGTTGCCTGAAAACGAATGGGATTTAGTGTTTAACCCTGAATACACCCAAAAACTGAAATCCTGCGGCATCAGCTATTTTGACAGCGCCATCGAACAAATTCCTTTGGCTTTGCATTATTTGGGCAAAGACCCAAACAGCGAAAACCCTGACGACATCAAAGCAGCTGTCGATATGATGAAAAAAGTGCGTCCCGACATTAAACGCTTTACCTCGTCCGGCTATATCGACGATATGGCGGCCGGTAATCTTTGCGTATCGGTAGGCTACGGCGGCGACCTCAATATTGCCAAAACCCGTGCCAAAGAAGCCGGAAACGGTGTCGAAGTCGAAGTATTGGCGCCGAAAAGCGGCGTCGGTATCTGGGTGGATTCGCTGATGATTCCGCGTGATGCGCAAAATGTGGCCAATGCCCACAAATACATCAATCACACGCTCAATCCGGAAACAGCGGCCAAAAACGGCAACTATGTGACTTATGCTCCGGCCAGCCGTCCGGCGCGTGATTTGATGGATGAAAAATATACCTCTGACGAATCGATTTTCCCAAGTAAAGAATTGATGGAAAAAAGCTTCATTGTCTCCCCTAAGTCAACCGATGCGAGCAAACTCAGCGTTCGCCTGTGGCAGGCTTTGAAAGCAGGGCGATAATCAAAATTGAAATTTGAATACTCAGGCCGTCTGAAACAGTTTTTCAGACGGCCTGAGTGTTATAATTGTCAACACTTTTCAAATATCCTATGAGGAGAAACAGCGTTATGAACAATTCAGTCATCACCGTCATCGGCAAAGACCGTGTGGGCATTGTGTACGACGTTTCCAAAATTTTAGCGGAAAACCAAATCAATATTCTCAACATCAGCCAACAGTTGATGGACGATTTTTTTACCATGATTATTTTAGTGGACACTTCAAAATGCACCAAATCGCGTCAAGAGGTTTTGGATTTGTTTGCGGAAGAGAGTAAAAAACTCGCGCTTGATATCCGTATGCAAAACGAAGAAATTTTCCAAGCCATGCACCGTATTTAAGTCGGAGGGAGAGTCATGAGTATTCAATCCGGCGAGATTTTAGAAACCGTCAAAATGGTGGCCGACCAGAATTTTGATGTCCGTACCATTACCATCGGCATTGATTTGCACGATTGCATCAGCAGCGATATCAATGTTTTGAACCAAAATATTTACAACAAAATCACCACCGTCGGCAAAGACTTGGTGGCAACGGCAAAATATCTGTCTGCCAAATACGGCGTACCGATTGTGAATCAGCGCATTTCCGTTACGCCAATTGCCCAAATCGCCGCGGCCACCCATGCCAACTCCTATGTCAGCGTGGCGCAAACTTTGGATAAGGCAGCCAAAGCTATCGGCGTGTCGTTTATTGGCGGCTTTTCTGCGCTGGTGCAAAAAGGTATGTCGCCTTCGGACGAAGTGCTGATCCGTTCCATTCCCGAAGCCATGAAAACCACCGATATCGTGTGCAGCTCCATCAATATCGGCAGTACGCGTGCCGGTATCAATATGGATGCGGTCAAGCTGGCAGGCGAAACCATCAAACGCACGGCTGAAATCACGCCCGAAGGTTTCGGCTGCGCGAAAATCGTCGTGTTCTGTAATGCAGTGGAAGACAATCCGTTTATGGCGGGCGCGTTTCACGGTTCGGGCGAAGCGGATGCCGTTATCAATGTCGGCGTTTCCGGCCCGGGTGTCGTAAAAGCTGCGTTGGAAAATTCAGATGCAACGACATTGACCGAAGTTGCGGAAGTAGTGAAGAAAACCGCTTTCAAAATTACCCGTGTGGGCGAACTTATCGGCCGCGAAGCCTCAAAAATGTTGAATATCCCGTTTGGTATTCTCGACTTGTCGTTGGCACCAACCCCTGCCGTCGGCGACTCGGTGGCACGCATTCTTGAAGAAATGGGTTTGAGCGTCTGCGGTACGCACGGCACAACAGCGGCTTTGGCATTGCTGAACGATGCCGTGAAAAAAGGCGGCATGATGGCTTCCAGCGCGGTCGGCGGTTTGAGCGGCGCATTTATCCCTGTTTCGGAAGACGAGGGCATGATTGCGGCTGCTGAAGCCGGTGTGCTGACACTGGACAAACTCGAAGCCATGACCGCTGTCTGCTCCGTTGGTTTGGACATGATTGCCGTCCCCGGAGACACGCCTGCTCATACCATTTCCGGTATCATCGCCGATGAAGCCGCCATCGGCATGATCAACAGCAAAACTACTGCTGTGCGCATTATTCCGGTAACCGGAAAAACCGTCGGCGACAGCGTCGAGTTCGGTGGCCTGTTGGGCTACGCGCCTGTAATGCCGGTTAAAGAAGGCTCATGCGAAGTATTCGTCAACCGAGGCGGCAGAATCCCGGCTCCTGTTCAGTCAATGAAAAACTGATTGGATTGGTGAATAAAACAGGCCGTCTGAAATTGATTTTCAGACGGCCTTTTATTTTCGCAGGCTGATTATTTAAACATATTTTTAATAATGCCCATTACGCTGCGGGAGATGGCGTTGGTTACTTGGCGGTTGATTTGGCTGCCGATGGCGTCGGCAACGTTGTAGCCCAAACCTTGGCCGGATTTTTTACGTCCGCCGCTTAAGCCGCCGATCAGTCCGCCGAGGATGCCGGGATCGGCATTGGCAGCTTCTTTTTCTGCGGCTTTTTGTGCTTTTTCCTGCTCTTTGGCGGCATTTACGGCTTCTTTTTCCGCAGCTGCTTGGCTGTCTGCTTCGGCCAATGCTTCAAAGGCGGAATAGTTGTCCACCATGTCTTTGTAGGTCGGATACAAATCGTCGTTTTGGAACAAACGGTTGCGCTCTTCTGCGGCAAGCGGGGTTAAGGAAGATTGCGGCGGCAGGATAAGGGCGAGTTCTACCGGCTCGGGCATACCTTTTTCATCAAGGAAGGAAACGAGGGCTTCGCCGACGCCGAGTTCGGCAATCGCTTCGGCAACTTTGATGTTGGGGTTGCTGCGGAAGGTTTCGGCAGCGGCTTTGACTGCTTTTTGGTCGCGTGGTGTAAAGGCACGCAGGGCGTGTTGTACGCGGTTGCCCAGTTGGCCGAGAATGGTATCGGGCAAGTCGAGCGGATTTTGGGTGACGAAATATACGCCCACGCCTTTGGAACGAATCAGGCGCACGACTTGTTCGATTTGTTCGACCAACGCATTGGCGGCATTGTCGAACATTAAATGCGCTTCATCGAAGAACATCACGAATTTCGGTTTGTCCAAATCGCCGACTTCGGGCAGAGTTTCAAACAATTCTGCCAGCATCCACAGCAAAAACGCGCTGTACATACGCGGAGAGCGCATCAGTTTTTCGGAATTAAGAATGTTGATGATGCCTTTGCCGTTGTCGGTTTGCATCCAGTCTTGCAGGTTGAGGGAAGGTTCGCCGAAGAATTTTTCTGCGCCTTCGTTTTCTAAAGTCAGCAGTTGGCGTTGAATCGCGCCGATACTGGCGGCAGAAACGTTGCCGTATTGCGTGCGGTATTCCGAAGCGTGGTCGGAAACGTGTTTCAACATGCTGCGCAGATCTTTCAAGTCCAAAATGTGCCAGCCTCTGTCGTCGGCAACTTTGAACACAAGGTTCAGCAAGCCTTCTTGCGTGTCGTTCAGATTCATCAGGCGGGCCAAAAGCATAGGGCCCATTTCTGAAACGGTTACGCGTACGGGAATACCGGTTTCGCCGTAAACATCCCAAAATCGCACGGGGAAATTTTGCAGCCATTGCTCGCCCAAACCAAACTCAGCAATGCGTTCGCCCACTTTTCCGCTGTTGGTACCGGCTTGTGCGATGCCCGATAAATCGCCTTTGACATCGACTAAGAATACAGGGATGCCTTCGCTGCTGAAGGCTTCCGCCATGCGGCGCAGGGTAACGGTTTTACCCGTACCGGTCGCCCCGGCGATCAAGCCGTGGCGGTTGGCCATTTTGCCTTGGATTTCGAGCGTTTTTCCGTCGGCACGCGCAATTTGAAATGTAGTCATGATTATTCCTTAGAATCCGTGATGTGAAACAATTTGTTGTCTTAAAAAACAAGCATTTTAACGTTTGCAGCGAGGGGATTCAACCAAGCAAAGTTTCAGACGGCCTTAAGTTTTGCAAAGGTTTTTTTGCAGTGATTGGACAAGGTTGAAATCTGCTATAATTCCATCCAATCCGCAACCGTCTGACAAGGCGGTTGTTTTCTTTGTTTTTTGAATATTTTTTACGAAAGCGAAAGTCGGAATGACTGCACAACAAGCCCCTTTGGGCGAAAAAACCATGGCCGTGCTGATGGCGATGTTGGTCGCGCTGATGCCGTTTTCTGTCGATGCTTATCTGCCTGCGATTCCCGAAATGGCGAAGTCGCTGGGTTCGGACATCCACCGTATCGAGCAAAGCCTGAGCTTTTTTATGTTTGGCGTGGCGTTTGGTCAGGTGGTCGGCGGTTCGATTTCGGATATTAAAGGCCGCAAACCTGTCGCCTTGGTGGGCTTGAGCATTTACTTTGCCGCCGTCATCGGTTTGACGATGGTGAATAATGTTGAGCAGCTGCTGAACTTGCGTGCTTTGCAGGCGTTTGGCGCGGGGATGACCGTGGTGATTTCCGGCGCGATGGTGCGCGATTATTATTCCGGACGCAAAGCCGCGCAGATGTTTGCCTTAATCGGCATCATTCTGATGATTGTGCCGCTGATGGCACCAATGATTGGTGCAGGCTTGCAGAATTTGGGCGGCTGGCGCATGATTTTCGGTTTTCTGGCCTGCTATTCGCTGCTGCTTTGGGGTTTGATGTGGTATTTCCTGCCCAAGCCGCACCAAAAAGGCAAAATCAGCATGGACGTGTTCGGCGTGGTGGCAGGCAGGTTTAAACGCGTTTTGAGGACGCGCGCCGCGATGGGCTATCTGTTTTTCCAAGCTTTCAGTTTCGGTTCGATGTTTGCCTTTTTGACCGAATCGTCGTTCGTGTACCAACATCTGTATCATGTTTCACCAAACCAATACGCTTGGATATTTGCGCTCAATATCATTACCATGATGTCGTTTAACCGCGTTACCGCATGGCGTTTGAAAACCGGTACGCATCCGCAAAACATTCTCAAATGGGGCATTATCGTCCAATTTGCCGCCAATATGCTGATGGTGGTTTTGGTGTTGTCGCTGTCTTTGCCGCCTTTGTGGGCTTTGGTACCCTGTGTGATGTTTTCAGTCGGTACGCAAGGCTTGGTCGGTGCGAACACTCAAGCCTGCTTTATGAGTTATTTCAGCGCAGAGGGTGGCAGCGCAAATGCCGTTTTAGGCGTGTTCCAATCCCTTATCGGCGCATCGGTCGGCATGGCAACGACTTGGCTGCATAATGGTTCCGCCTTGGTAATGGCCGGTATGATGTTGAGCTCGACTGTATGCGGTATCTTACTGTTGTGGATTTGCTCGCATCAGGCTTGGGTGGAAAACGATAAAAAAGAATATGTTTAACCTTCAGGCCGTCTGAAAAACGGTTTCAGACGGCCTCAACACTATATTGAAGAAATTAACCATGAGTACCAGCAAACAACGCCCCATCGGCGTATTTGATTCCGGCGTCGGCGGCTTGACCAACGTCCGCGCCCTGATGGAACGCCTGCCGATGGAAAACATCATCTATTTCGGCGATACCGCACGCGTTCCCTACGGCACCAAATCCCGCGCCACCATCGAAACCTTCGCCATGCAGATTGTCGATTTCCTGCTGGAAAACGATGTCAAAGCACTCGTCATCGCATGCAACACCATCGCCGCCGTTGCCGGACAAAAAATCCGCCAAAAAGCAGGCAATATGCCCGTATTGGACGTCATCTCCGCCGGTGCGGAAGCCGCTTTGCAAACCACCAAAAACAACCGAATCGGCATTATCGCGACCAACACCACCGTCAACAGTAATGCCTACGCGCGCGCCATCCATTCAAAAAATAACGACACGCTGGTGCGCACACAAGCCGCGCCCCTGCTTGTGCCATTGGTGGAAGAGGGCTGGCTCGATCACGAAGTCACCCGCCTGACCGTGCGCGAATACCTGAAGCCGCTCTTGGCCGACGACATCGACACGCTGGTGTTGGGTTGTACCCACTTCCCACTGCTCAAACCGCTTATCGGCCGTGAAGCACAAAACGTCACTTTGGTCGACTCTGCCATCACCACCGCCGAAGCCACCGCCAAAGCCTTAGCGCAAGCAGGTTTGCTGAATACAGAAAACGACAACCCGGATTACCGCTTCTACGTCAGCGACATCCCACTGCGTTTCCGCACCATCGGCGAACGCTTCTTAGGCAGAAGTATGGAGCAGATTGAGATGGTAACGTTGGGTTGATTAGAAATATTAAAGGCCGTCTGAAAACCTGATTCAGGTTTTCAGACGGCCTTTTTACTTTCTGAGTATTTTATCTGCCCGACTGTGCCCACACGTTTTGCAGGTAGGCGTAGGTCAGCTCGGCGGTGTCGGACACCAGCGCGATGTCGCTGCCCAAGTCTTCGGTTTTGCCCACGCCGATGGGCAAGGCGCCGGCGGCTTTGATGGCGGCGACACCTGCGGCGGCGTCTTCAATGCCGATGCATTGGCGGATGTCTGCGCCCACGCCCTCGGCTGCGGCGAGGAAGATGTCGGGGGCGGGTTTGGAATGCGCGACGGCGGCAGGGTCGGCGACGGCGTCGAAGAAGTAGGTCAGTCCCATGCGTTCCAGCAGAAACGGACCATTTTTACTGGCGGACGCAAGGGCGATTTTTTTGCCGTTTGCCCTCAATGCTTCCAGCAGGGGCAAAATGCCGGGATACACGTCTTCGGGTTTGACTGCCTGAATCATCTCGACGTAGTTGTCGTTTTTACGGCGGGTCAGTTCGGCGAACTCGGCTTCGCTGACGGTTTTGCCGCCGTACGCGAGGATGCGTTTGAGCGAATCGTCGCGCGACACGCCTTTGAGCTGCTCGTTAAACTTGCGGTCGATGCTGATGCCCAGTTCTTCGGCGAGCTTTTTCCATGCGCGGTAGTGGTATTCGGCGGTGTCGGTGATGACGCCGTCGAGGTCAAAGAGCACTGCGGTGAAAGTCATTTTGCACCCTCCTTATTTTTCCAACGCGGCAGTGTGGCTGCCGTTGAGCGTGATGTCTTTGCCGTACACCTGCAAATCGAGCGGCTCACCTTTGAGCAGGGTGAAGACGACGTTTTCTTTGCTGACGGCGACTTTAATCAGACGGCCTCGGTAGTTGATGTGGAAGGCGTAGCCTGTCCATGCTCTCGGCAGGAACGGGGCGAAGCTGAGTTTGCCGCCCCCAGTTTTCATTTGGGCGAAACCTTGGACGATGGCGAGCCACGAGCCGGTCATAGAAGTAATGTGTAGGCCGTCTTCGGTGTCGTTGTTGTAGTTGTCCAAGTCCAGGCGGGCGGTGCGCTGGTACATTTCCACGGCTTTTTCCTCTTTGCCCAGTTCGGCGGCAAGGATGGCGTGGATACAAGGCGACAACGAGCTTTCGTGTACGGTCATCGGTTCGTAGAAGTCGAAGTTGCGGCGTTTTTCGTCGATATTGAAACGGTCGCCGAAGAAGTAGATGCCTTGCAAGACGTCCGCCTGTTTGATGAAGGGCGAACGCAGGATTTTGTCCCACGACCATTTCTGGTTGAGCGGCAAATCGTCTGGCGAAAGCGCGGACACGGGGCGGATGTCTTTGTCGAGGAAGCCGTCGTGCTGCACGAATACGCCGAGTTCTTCGTCATGCGGACGGTACATATTGGCGCTGATGTCCGCCCATTTTTCCAATTCGGCAGCACTCACGTTCAAATCCGGACGCGGGTATTTCGCCAGGGCTTCGCGGGTGTAGTCCAATACCCATGCGGAGAGGGTGTTGGTGTACCAGTTGTTGTTGATGTTGTTTTCGTATTCGTTCGGGCCAGTTACGCCGTGAATCATGTATTTGCCGTTGCGTTTGGAGAAGTGGACGCGGTCCGCCCAGAAGCGGGACACTTCGACCAAGACTTCCAAGCCTTCTTTGGCAAGATAGCTTTCGTCGCCGGTGTAGTTGGTGTAGTTGTAGATGGCGTAAGGAATCGCGCCGTTGCGGTGGATTTCCTCGAAGGTGATTTCCCATTCGTTGTGGCACTCGATGCCCGTGAACGTCACCATCGGATAGAGTGCACCCGCCAAGCCCTGTTCGCGCGCGTTGTGTTGCGCCTGCGGCAGTTGGTTGCGGCGGTATTGCAGCAGGTTGCGGGTAACTTCAGGTTCCGCCAGTGCGAGGTAAAGCGGCACGGCATAGGCTTCGGTGTCCCAATAGGTTGCGCCGCCGTATTTTTCGCCGGTAAAGCCTTTCGGGCCGATGTTCAGGCGCGCGTCTTCGCCGTAGTAGGTGGAGAACAGTTGGAACAGGTTGAAGCGGATGCCTTGCTGCGCTTCGTCGCTGCCTTCGATGACCACGTCGGCGATTTCCCAACGGTGCAGCCAGCCTGCTTTGTGCGCCTCCAGCAAGGTTTCAAATGCAACGCCTGCGACTTTTTCCGACAAGGCGCGGCCTGCGGCTTTCACTGCTTCCAAGCCTTGATAATCGCGGCTGGTGGTAACAATCACGCGTTTTTCAAAGGTTTCGGGTGTGCTGCCGACTTCAGCCTCGAAAGAATTAGAGACCTGCCAGTCGGTTTGGCTACCGCCGAGGGCTTTGAAACTGCCGGCGAAGGTTTGCTCGGCGTTGACGATGAATTGTTCCACGCCGAAGGGATTGGCGACGGTTTGGGTGGCAATGTAGGAGCGGTCGTCTGAAACGCCTTTGTCCAATACCTGCCAGAATTTTTCTTCGTAGTTGGAGTCTTCGTTTTTCACATCGGCGTCGATGATGGAATCGATGCGGACTTGGTGGGTTTTGCCGTCAACGGATACGGCTTCCCAGCGGATAACCGCCAGCTCTTTTTGCGCGACGGACAGGAATTTGCACACATCGAAATGCACGCCGAATACGGTGAACGAGCGACGTAACACACCGTGCTGCATGTCGAGTTCGACGGAGAAGCCGGCAACGTCGTTTTTCGCCAAGTCCACCTCTTGTCCATCGACAAAGATTTTGACTTTGCTGAAATTAAGTGCGTTGATGGCCTTGCCGAAATATTTAGGATAGCCGTTTTTCCACCAGCCGACGCGGGTTTTGTCGGGGAACCACACGCCGGCGATGTAGGTGCCCAAGTGGCTGTCGGCGGAGTAGGTTTCTTCAAAGTTGCCGCGCATGCCCATATAGCCGTTGCCCAAACTGGTCAGGCTCTCTTGCAGCCGTTTGTGTTCTTTTTCCAGTTTTACCGAACGCAGCGTCCAAGGGCTGATTTCCATGATTCTCGTGTACATTTATGAAGCTCCTGTTATTAAAATTGTCAGATCGGCAAAGGTTTCAGACGGCCTTTGCCGATGGTATTGATGGATTATTCGCCGTGGGTCTCTTTAATCAGACATACTGAGAAGGCTCCCAGCAGCAAGACCGCGCCTGCAACCAAGAACATGGTTGCCTGATGGCTGCCCAGCATAGGGAAGAGGATAAAGCTCAGCAGGGAGGCGACGATTTGAGGCATACAGATAGAGCCGTTAAACAGACCCAAATAAGTACCCATGTGTTTGCCGGAGAGGGCATTGGTTACAATCGTCAAAGGATAGGTAATGATACCGGCCCACGCAATACCGATTAAGGTATAAGACAACACCAGTGCGTATTGATTGCTGATGAAGAAAACGGAGAAGAAACCGAGTGCACCCAAAGCCAAGCAACCGAAATAACCGACTTTATGGTATTTATTCGGTACTTTTGCCAGAATAAACGAGCAGATAACGGCAGCAATAGATTGTACCGCCGCCAAAACGCCGTACCAGTTGCCTGCTTCTTGGTAGCCTACGGAAGAGGCATCGGTTGTCTGCCAAACGTTTTCTGCAATCGCACCTGCCGAGTAAGTCCACATATATTGGAAGGCGAACCAGCAGAAGAATTGCACTAAAGTAACCGTCCAAAACGCTTTAGGCGCAGTTTTCAAAAGTTCGAACCAGTTGGCTTTTTCCTGATTCGCGGCGACATCGATGCCGTGATAGCGGGCGTAGGTTTCCGGATCGTATTCTTTGACTTTGAAGATGGTGAACGCACTGGTAATAATCAGCAACGCTGCGCCCACATAGAATGCTACGACCACGGTCTGTGGCACGACGCCTTTTTCGGCCGTGTTCGCCAAACCGATATACGCGAACACAAACGGCAGGATCGCTGCTACAACCGCGCCCGTATTTGCTAAGAAACTTTGAATGCCGTAGGCGTAGCTTTTCTGCTCCTCGTTGACCATGTCGCCGACCATCATTTTAAACGGCTGCATCGCCATATTGGAGGACACGTCCAACAGCGCAATCATCAGCGCGCCAAACGACAAAGCCGCCAAGGAAGCGTAACCAAAACCGAAGCTGCCCGAGTTCGGCATAAGAATCATGACGATGACCGCAATCAGCGTGCCGTAAAGCAGATAGGGCAGACGACGGCCGCCCAAGCGCGGCATCCAGGTGCGGTCTGAGTAGTAGCCCACAATCGGCTGAACCAACATACCGGCCAATGGGGGCAGAATGAAAAACCAGCCCAA
>NZ_JBQCTZ010000093.1:0-14230 GCF_051963715.1 Neisseria sp. P0001.S005
GCATTGGCAGCAGCCATTGCCCAGCTGAAAACTTTGGACTACCTTCGTTCGCAAAAAAACAAGTAATGTGGGTTCATTAAGAAAAAGCACAACGAAATGTTGTGCTTTTTTATTTGCCTGAAGATAAGCAATTTGGTATTGAAATGTCGATAGATAAGCAGGAGTCGAGACGATATAATCACGGTTATGATTGAATTTTTGATAGATTCTGGTCAAGCAGTTAGCCTTGTTATGCTGGTAAAATAGTTTTTTTAAATCTTTTCCAGCATCAATAAAACAGATTAGATAATTTCTAATTTATTGAGATTTCAATAGAGTTAAATTCTTAAACATTTAAAATAATAGGGTTTATCGAAATGCTCATATAAACAGGCCGTCTGAAACTTGATTTTCGGTTTTCAGACGGCCTTTTCCTTTATAATCCGTACATTATTTTCATACACACAGCAGGTTTTCCATGTCCAACAAACCCACACTCCTTCTCGTTGACGGCTCTTCTTATCTTTATCGCGCCTATCATGCCATGGGGCAGAATTTGTCTGCGCCCGACGGCGCACCGACGGGGGCGATGTATGGCGTGTTGAACATGCTGCGCCGACTGCGTGCGGATTATGTGCATGACTATTGCGCGGTGGTGTTTGACGCTAAGGGCAAAAATTTCCGCCACGAGATGTTTCCCGACTATAAGGCGACGCGCCCGCCGATGCCGGACGATTTGCGCCCGCAGGCGGAAGCCTTGCCGGATTTGGTGCGCCTGATGGGCTGGCCGGTATTGGTGATTCCGCAGGTGGAGGCGGATGACGTTATCGGCACTTTGGCTAAGATGGCTAGCGAAGCGGGTTGGAATGTGGTGGTATCTACCGGCGATAAGGACATGGCGCAGTTGGTGAACGAACGCGTGACGCTGGTGAACACGATGAGCGGTGAAACGCTGGACATTGAAGGCGTGAAGGAGAAATTCGGCGTTCGCCCCGACCAAATCCGCGATTATCTCGCGCTGATGGGTGACAAAGTGGACAATGTGCCGGGCGTGGAGAAGTGCGGCCCGAAAACCGCGGTGAAATGGCTGGAAGCCTACGGCTCGCTGGCCGGTGTGATGGAGCACGCTGCCGAAGTCAAAGGCAAGGTGGGAGAAAACCTGCAAGCCGCTTTGGAACAACTGCCGCTGTCGTATGACTTGGTAACGATTAAAACCGATGTGGACTTGCACACCGAGCTTTCAGACGGCCTCGAAAGCCTGCGCCGCACTACGCCTAAATGGGCGCAGCTGGTTGTCGATTTCAAACGCTGGGGCTTCCGCACTTGGCTGAAAGAGGCGGAAAGCCGTATGCACGAAGCGCAAAACACAGATTTGTTCGGCAGCGAGCATATCGGCGAACAAGCTGCATTGGCGATGGAAACACAGCCGGAAAAACAACCCGAACTTGCCCCAGCCCCTGAAAAGCTGGATTATCAAGCCGTTACCACTGAAGCGCAGTTTGCCACCTTGTTAGACAAACTATCGCAGACAGACACAATCGGCATCGATACAGAAACTACATCCCTAGATGCGATGAACGCTTCGCTGGTCGGCATCAGCATCGCGTTCCAAGCAGGCGAAGCGGTTTACATCCCCGTAGGACACAGCCTGACTGCCGCGCCCGAACAGCTTGATTTGCAAGACTTATTAGGTCGTCTGAAACCGCATTTGGAAAACCCTGCCCTGAAAAAAATCGGGCAAAACCTCAAATACGACCAACACGTCTTCGCCAACTACGGCATCGCCCTGAACGGCATTGCCGGCGACGCCATGCTCGCTTCCTACATCATCGAGAGCCATCTCGGACACGGCTTGGACGAATTGTCCGAACGCTGGCTCGGCTTGGAAACCATTACCTACGAATCGCTATGCGGCAAAGGCGCGAAGCAAATCGGTTTTGCCGACGTCGCCATTGAGCAGGCGACCGAATACGCCGCCCAAGACGCCGATTTCGCCCTGCGCCTCGAAGCGCACCTGCGCGCGCAAATGGACGCCAAACAGCTTGAAATGTATGAAAAAATGGAGCTTCCCGTCGCGCAGGTATTGTTTGAAATGGAACGCAACGGCGTGCAAATCGACCGCGCCGAACTCGCCCGCCAAAGCGCAGAACTCGGCGCAGAGCTGATGAAGCTCGAACAAGAAGCCTACGCCGCCGCAGGCCAACCGTTCAACCTCAACTCGCCCAAACAGCTGCAAGAAATCCTGTTCGACAAAATGGGCATCCCCACCAAAGGCCTGAAAAAAACCGCCAAAGGCGGCATTTCCACCAACGAAGCCGTGCTCGAACAGCTCGCGCCCGACTACCCCCTGCCCAAAATCATCCTGCAAAACCGCAGCCTGGCGAAACTCAAATCCACCTACACCGACAAACTGCCCGAAATGATTTCCCCCAAAGACGGCCGCGTGCATACAACCTACGCCCAAGCCGTCGCCATTACCGGCCGCCTCGCCAGCAACAACCCCAATCTGCAAAACATCCCCATCCGCACCGCCGAAGGCCGCCGCGTGCGCCGCGCCTTCACCGCACCGCAAGGCAGCGTCATCGTTTCCGCCGACTATTCCCAAATCGAGCTGCGCATCATGGCGCACCTCTCCGGCGACAAAACCCTCATCGCCGCGTTCCAAAACGGCGAAGACGTACACCGCCGCACCGCCGCCGAAGTATTCGGCATCGCCCCCGAAAACGTTTCGTCCGAACAACGCCGCTACGCCAAAACCATCAACTTCGGCCTCATTTACGGCATGGGCCAATACGGCCTCGCCAAATCGCTGGGCATAGACAACCTGTCCGCCAAAACCTTCATCGACCGCTACTTCGCCCGCTACCCCGGCGTCGCCGAATACATGCAGCGCACCAAAGAACAAGCCGTCGCCCAAGGCTTCGTCGAAACCCTGTTCGGCCGCCGCCTCTACCTGCCCGACATCCGTAACAAAAACGCCAACGCCCGCGCCGGAGCCGAACGCGCCGCCATCAACGCCCCCATGCAAGGCACCGCCTCCGACCTCATCAAACGCGCCATGATAGACGTGTCCCGCTGGCTGGTTTCAGACGGCCTGAAAACCAAGCTGATTATGCAGGTGCATGACGAACTGGTGCTGGAAGTACCCGAAGCCGAACTGGATTTGGTCAAAGAAAAACTGCCGCAGATTATGGCGAAAGTGGATGAAGGGATGTTGAACGTGCCGCTGGTGGCGGAGGTGGGCGTGGGGATGAATTGGGAAGAGGCGCATTGAGATGGTACGGCGTTTAACCGATTGTTTTGAGAAAGGGATAAAGTAATGGATGTTCGAGGTTTGATTAAAGAAGGTGTAGCGTTATTCAAGAACAAAAAATTTGACGAAGCGATTGAAAAGCTGAATCAGGCTTTAGATGGAATTGAAGATAAAAATAGCCAAATTCAAGAGCAAAACGATATTCAGTTTTGGCTTGGCCGTTGCTATTTAGAGCAGGCGATGAAAGCTCAAGGCAAGGAGTCGGAACAGTTGTTTGGACAGGCCGTTGAGCATTTACAGCAATCGTTGGAATTTGCCAAACAGCTGGAAGACAAGCAAAACAGTATTCAACAACAAATCTATGCCCAATCTTGGCTTGGTCGTTGCTATTTAGAGCAGGCGCTAAAAGCCAAAGGCAAGGAGTCGGAACAGTTATTTGAACAGGCAATTGAACACCACCACCAACAATTGAGGCTTGCCGAACAGCTGACAAATAAGCAAAACAGCCTTCAAGAACAAATCAATGCCCAACATTGGCTTGGTCGTTGCTATTTAGAGCAGGCGCTAAAAGCCAAAGGCAAGGAGTCGGAACAGTTATTTGGGCGGGCAGTTGAACACCACCAACAACAATTGAGTCTTGCCAAACAGCTGGAAAACAAGCAAAACAGCCTTCAAGAACAAATTAATGCCCAATCTTGGCTTGGCCGCTGCTATTTAGAGCAGGCGATGAAAGCCAAAGGCAAGGAGTCGGAACAGTTATTTGAACAGGCAATTGAACACCACCACCAACAATTGAGGCTTGCCGAACAGCTGACAAATAAGCAAAACAGCCTTCAAGAACAAATCTATGCCCAATCTTGGCTTGGTCGTTGCTATTTTGAGCAGGCGATAAAAGCCAAAGGCAAGAAGTCGGAACAGTTATTGGGATGTGCAGTTCAATACCGCCAACAGCAATTGAAATTTGCTGAACAGCTGACAAATAAACAAAACAGCCTTCAATCACAAATCAATGCCCAATCTTGGCTTGGCCGTTGTTATTTAGAGCAGGCGATGAAAGCCAAAGGCAAGGAGTCGGAACAGTTATTTAAACAGGCAGTTGAGCATTTCCAACGATTGTTAGAATTTGCCAAACAGCTGGAAGATAAGCAAAACAGCCTTTACGTAAAAATCAATGCCCAATATTGGTTTGGTCGTTGTGATTTCGTACAAGCAATTTCTATTAAAGATAGTAAGGATAATGCGAAAATTTTGTTAAAAAGGGCTGCTGGACACTTTTTGTATGTTTTAAAACAACTGAAACAATTAGATGATGAACTGGAAAAGAAAAAAATCCAAAGGAAAATTTATCGGTATTTAAAGGAAATTTATTTTCTTAGAGCAATATGGATGCTTTACTTTAAGTGGAAAAAGCAAGAAATACAGGAAAATTTATTTGAAAACCGAGAGGGTAATTTAACCGATGCTATCTCAACTATTCTAGCGGTTTTAAATATTCCGCCTTTCGAATTGGGTGAGATTCCTATTGCCCATTACACTTCGCCTTCAGTATGCGAAAAATTATTCGGCATTGTCAGCGATCAAACTAATGATAAAACCAATGATCAAACCGATGATAAAGACCCTATTGACAGTAAAAAAGTCAGTCCGATGAGAATCGGTAGCTCCACTTATATGAACGATCCGACTGAGGGTGAAGGTCTGTTGGAGTTGTTGAATCTGCAGGATTTGGAATTGGAAAACAAGGCTGATTGCCCTGTACATAATGCTTTCTTTACCTGTTTTTCCAGCCGCGTCAACGATTTGAACCAGTTCCGTTTGTATGGCAAAGAAAACAGCGTGGAAGCATCGGGCTGCTGCTTGGTATTTAATAAAAGCGGGGATTGGTTGAAAGAGCCTGATATTTCTGCTTCGTTCAAAAGTTTCACAAATAAACAGAATGAAGGTTTCAAAGAACCAATAGAGACAGATGGAGCGGGTTTAGAAGATGAAAACCTGCCACTTTATCAGGTAGCTTATATCGCTTATTATGAGGAATATATTATTGAAGAAAAATGTAAAATATGGTTGCCTAATGAAGAGAATCCAAAATTCGGCATTCGATTAAAGCCTGTAGGAAAAAATCCAAGTTTGTATCAATTGCGTATCGACAAGCTTGAAGAAGCGTTGATAGAGTTAATGGAAAAATCCAATAATATCAGTGATGAAGACAAAAAAGCTTTGGAATATATCCGCTATCTGTTTAAAGATTTTGCTTTCCGCGACGAGGAAGAGTTCCGCCTGCTGAAAATTGAACAAATTGGTTCTAAAGACATTAAATATTGTCAGGATACAAAATCCGTCTATCTGCCTTATGCCGATATACGCGATATTGTGGATGAAGTCATTTTGGGAACGAATTACGAAAAGAGCGGAAATAATCGCAAGGCGGAAGTGTTTCAGCACTTAATGCGGAAATATTATCCAAACGTTAAAGTTTCCCGCTCGTCGTTGCCGATTAATGCCAATCCGCCGATTAAGAAGGATTAGTAGTAGCAACTGTATTTTTACCCGACGGGGTGAAAAATACAGTTGCTACCAAACCTGAAACTACCAAATCAAAACCCATCCGAGCAAGCCGTAGCCTGCATCTCCACCAACCGCGTGCGTGGCTGTGCCACACACCCTACCTGTGAATTACGCGAAACTTCAAAGCCAACGTGTAGGGTGTGTGCGGTACGCACGCACGCGTGTTTTGGTGTTCAAACCATTATTTCAAACTTTTAGACAACCTCAAACGTTGTCTGGAAACTTTTAGAATAAAGGCCGTCTGAAATCCAGTTTTCAGACGGCCTTATTGTTTATATTGCTTCAAAATCTAACAGTCAAACTCTGCAATTACCGGCGCATGGTCGCTGGGGCGTTCTTGGGCGCGGGTTTCTAAGTCGACGGTAACGTCGGTAAGGGTGGCAGCGAGTTCGGGGCTGGTGAGGATGTGGTCGATGCGCAGGCCGAGTTTGCGTTGGAACATGGCGCCGCGGTAGTCGAACCATGTGTAGAATGCGCCTTCGGGGTGGATTTTGCGCAGGCTGTCGGTCAGGCCGAGGTCGAGCAGGTTTTTAAACCATTGTCTTTCGATGGAGGAGCAATGGATTTTTTCGTGCCATTTTTCGGGGTCGTAGCAGTCGGCATCGGCTGGGGCGATGTTGAAGTCGCCGAGCAGGACGAGTTTGGGGTGTGCGGCCATTTCGTTGCGGACGAATTCGGTCAATGCGGCAAACCATTGCTCTTTGTATTGGAATTTTGGGCTGTCCAGTGCTTCGCCGTTGACGCAATAGACGTTGATGACGCGCACGCCGTTGATGGTGGCGGCGATGACGCGGCGTTGCGGGTCGTCGGGAAGGGCGGGCAGGCCGCAATGTACGTCTTGCGGTTCGTGGCGGCTGATGATAGCGACGCCGTTGTAGGTTTTTTGGCCGCTCCAGACGCAGTGCCAGCCCATCATTTGCAGGGCGGCGGCCGGGAATTTGTCTTGGTCGAGTTTGAGTTCTTGTAAGGCGAGTATGTCGGCTTGGTGGTCGGCCAGCCAGTTTTGTACTTGGGGCAGGCGGACGTTGAGGGAATTGACGTTCCAAGTGGCGATTTTCATGATGTTTCCGTGTGTGCTGTTGGGTGGGAAGGCGGCGGATTGCGCCTGTGGGAATGGGCGGTATTGTATAGCGGATTGGTTTATTTTTCGATATGGGATGAAAGAGAAGGCCGTCTGAAAGCTGATGTTTCAGACGGCCTTGATGTTGCAATGTGGAATAATTTGTTTATTCGGCCTGGTCTTTGAGCGTGCGCAGGGTATTGAGGATGGTGGTGGCTTCTTCGGAGATGAGGCAGTATTCGATGATGCGGTGGTAGCGCGTGAAATCGATGATGCCTTCGGTGCGCAGGCGTGCGAGGTGGTTGGCGATGCCGGTCGGGGAGGAGTCGAGCGCCTGTGCCAGTTCGGTAATGCTGCGGTCGCCGTCAAGCAGCAGAAAAAGGATGGCCATGCGTTCGGGGTTGGCAATCAGTTTGAGAATGGTAGAGAGACGCTTGATTTCCATATTATTGTTCCTTTTGTCTGTTATATGAATGCTTGATTTGGGTTAAATTTGGATGATTGTAGTTTTTATTAAGATTAATCTTATAATTCAAACTCTTAACTTGCAGTGTACACGGTTTTGTAAAATTTGAGGGCATTGTTTTGCAATTTTTTTGTTTATTTTCGATATTTTGCTTCGGTTGCGAAACTGGATTGAAAAAAGACGAAAAGGCCGTCTGAAATGTTCCGTTGCAGATGATTTTGCTGACGGATGTTTCAGACGGCCTTTGATTTGGCTTTAAGTTATTATTTTTTATGTTTGTTTGGAATCAGTCGATTGATTGTTTTTAAACGAACAACAAGATTTTACGATTCTATGCTTAAGACTACACGCCAAGGGCTTGTCAGACGCTTGGACGTGTTGTCGAAATGCGACTACTTTTTCTTCCAGCCTGCGGTCATGGCGAAGGTGATGGGGTCGTAGTATTTCGGCAGCTTGGACGGAATGCCGACATCGTTACGGTACACGACGCGGTAGCGGTCGGCGAACCAGTTTGGAACGATGGTGTATTGGTGGCGTATCAGTCGGTCGAGCGCGCGCGAGGTGGTTTGCAGCTCTTGGCGGTTGGTAAAGCTGTTGAAATGGGTCAGCAGTTTTTCAACCGCGGGATGACAGACGCCGGATAGGTTGCGGCTGCCTTCGGTTTTGGCGGCGGCGCAGCTGAAGTAGTCGTATTGTTCGTTGCCGGGGCTTTCGCTGTTGCCGTAGTAGCCTGTGGTCACGTCAAAATCGAAGTCGTTCATGCGTTTTTGGTACACGGCGGAATCGGCGGTGCGTACGTTCATGGTAATGCCGATTTTGGCGAGGTCGCGTTGCCATTTGGCGGTAATGCGCTCGTAGTTTTTGCTTGGGGCGAGGAATTCAAAGGTCAGCGGTTTACCTTGTTTGTCCACTGCTTTGCCGTTTTTGTATTGATAGCCGCCTTTTTCAAGCAGGGCGCGTGCTTTGAGCAGGTTCGGACGCACGCCCAGTTTGGGGTCGGTAACCGGCGGCATAGGGACGTCTTGATCCAATACGCCGTCGGGAAGTTTGGTGCCCAATGATTTGAGCAATGCGGTTTCCGCGCTGTCAGGCTTGCCGGTTGCGGCCATGGTGCTGTTGGTGAAGAAGCTGTCGGTGCGGCGGTATGCGCCGTAGAAGATGCGGCTGTTGACGCTTTCGTAGTCGAAGCTTTCAATCAAGGCGCGGCGGACGTAAATATTGTCCAAGGGCTTGTGGCGCATATTGATGACGAAGCCTTGCATGCCAGCTGTGCTGTTTTGTATCCATTCGTGTTTGGACAGATTGCGTTTTTTAAGGACTTCGTCGGAGTAGGCGCGCGCCCAGTTGCGGGCGACGTTTTCTTGTACGAAGTCATATTGGCCGCCTTTCAGTCCTTCGATGCGGACAACTTCGTCTTTGACGTATTTGATGCGGATGTGGTCGTAGTTGTAGCGGCCTTTGCGCACGGGCAGATTTTGCGCCCAGTAGTTTTTATCGCGGACAAACTCGCTGATGCGGCCGTTTTCGGCTTTGGCAAAACGGTAGGGGCCGGAGCCGATGGGCAGGCTGTTGGGTGCGGCGGCCAGGCCTTTTGGATAGCTTTTATGCGAGAAGACGGGCAGGCTGCCGAGAATCATGTGCAATTCTGAGTTGCGCTGTTTGAAGCGGAACACGACGGTGCGGTCGTTGGGCGTTTCCACTTTGGCCACGTCGTTCCAGTAGAAGTGGTACATGGGGGCGGCGGCTTTGTCTTTGGTCAGGATGTTAAATGAAGCGGCAACGTCTTTGGCCAAAACGGGGTCGCCGTTGTGAAATTTGGCTTTGGGGTTGATTTTGAAGGTAACGGAAAGGCCGTCCGGAGCCAGGGCGATGTCTTCGGCAATCAGGCCGTAAACGGCGTAAGGTTCGTCCATGCTTTGCTCGGTCAGGGTGTCGAGTGTCAGCATACTGATGCCGTATTCGTGGTTGCCTTTGAGGGTAAAGGGGTTGAGCGTGTCAAAAGCACCGAGGAAAGGCGTGGTAAATGTGCCGCCTTTGGGAGCGTTGGGATTGACGTATTCGAAAGCGGTAAAGTTGGCCGGATATTTGGGTGGTTGGCCAAGGCCTACGCCGTGAGTGGCAAAGGCGGCAGATGGAATCAAACCGAGCAGAGAGAGTAGGGCTGGTGTTTTCATCTATTTATCCTTGTAGGTCGAATGTAATATTCAGTAGTGTGCCGATTATAGCAAAGGCCGTCTGAAACTTGATATTTTTGGTTTCAGACGGCATCAGGTTTAAGAGGATTGTTTTTTCGTATGGGCGCCGAACTCGGCAAGCGTCATGTTTAAGGTTTCCAAGCAGGGCTGCATGATGTGGTCAACCGTTTGATTGACCTTGTCTTTATTAAGCGTTTGCGGACGGTAGACAAAGAGCTTGAACAGTTCCGCCAAGTCGATGGACTCCGCCCCCATTTTCAAGACCCAGCCCTGACGGCCGAAATAGACATAGCCGTGTCGCGCCAGCTTTTCTAAAAGCTCGCCCAATTCATCAAAGCCCATATTGATATGCCGTCTGAACTCCTGCACCGGCAACGCTTTGCCGTTTTGTTGGGCAGAGTCGAGCAGCAGCAGGATTTTCAATACATCATCAAAGCGGCCGCGTGCATCCAGACTGCGGCGGAACGCTTCGCCGCGCCAGTAGGACAGGGACGAGGTCAAAACCGCGCCGCCTAATACCAGCGTCCACAACAGGTTGAGCCACAACAGGAAAAACGGTACTGCGGCAAATGCGCCGTAAATCGATTTGTAGCCGTCAAAGTTGCCCATGTACCAAGCGAACAAAAAGCGTGCCGTTTCCAAGCAAAACGCCGTTACGGCCGCGCCGACCAAAGCATGGCTGGCAGGCACGAAACGGTTGGGCACAAAGCGGTATAAGCCCCACAGCAGTACCGTAATAAATGAAACCGCGGTTATAACTCTCAGCCATTCCGAGCCGCCCACTACTTGCACCTGACCGATTATGACTGACAGGCCCACGCCCAAAGACAAAGGCCCAAACGTCAGCAATGCCCAATACACCAAAAACTGCATCATCCAAGGCCGTTGCGAATTGACGCGCCAAATCCGGTTGAACGCATTGTCTATCGTCCGAATCAGCATCAGCGAGGTTACGACCAACATCACACTGCCGATCGCCGTCAGATTGGTGGCCTTATCGCGGAACGCATTGATGTAGTCAAACACCATGTCCGCGCCCTGCGGAACGATGGTGCGGTTGATAAAAGAGATAAATTCTCCCGACCATTGGTCGAAAACGGGGAAGGCCGAAGCGATGACGACCATCACCGTCAACACGGGTACCAAAGCCAAAAGCGTTGTAAACGTCATGCTTGCCGCTACCTGCGGCACACGCTCCTCATCAAAACGGCGCACGACAAACCAAGCGAATGCCACGCCTTTACTCTTTAAAAAACCTTGCCACCATTGCGAAAACGGCATAACCTTTTCCCACTTTTAAATTGAAATTTCTTCTTTTCAGACGGCCTGAGTATTTAAAAGGCCGTCTGAAACCTGACAGCATTGTAACGGAAACCCCAAGATGAACCCAAATCCCCTGAAAATCCTCGTCCTCTTTTATTCCCAAAACGGCAGCACGCGCAACCTTGCCCGCCAAATCGCACGCGGTATCGAAAGCGTGGACGGTTGCGAAGCCGTATTGCGTACCGTTCCCAAAGTTTCCACCGTTTGCGAAGCCGTTGAAAAAGCCATTCCTGACGAAGGCTCTCCATATGCGACTGCCGACGACCTCAAAAATTGCGCCGGCCTTGCGCTCGGCAGCCCGACACGTTTCGGCAATATGGCCGCCGCGATGAAATACTTTATCGACGGCACCATTCCCCTTTGGCTCGGCGCAGAACTCGTCGGCAAACCTGCCACCGTATTCACCAGCACATCTTCGCTGCACGGCGGCCAAGAAAGCACCTTACTGACCATGATGCTGCCCCTGCTGCACCACGGTATGGTCATCAGCGGCATCCCATATACCGAGTCCGCGCTCAGCAATACCCAAAGCGGCGGCACGCCTTACGGCGCAAGCCATGTTTCCGGCCACGACAGCAAGCCGGCATTGACTGCCGAAGAAAACGATATTGCCTTTGCACAAGGTAAGCGTTTGGCAGAGTTGGCACGAAAATTGGCAGACTGATTGCCTTGTAAAAAAAAGATTAAGGCCGTCTGAAAACCTGATGATACGGGTTTTCAGACGGCCTTTTTAGTTAATTATGATTAGTCTTAAAGAAATATTATTAATGAAACAAATGACTTAGAAAATAGTGATTGGAACATAGTTTCATCGGATTACATCTTTTTGATAGAATCTGCCACCAAATTGAAACATCAGCTAATTGGAGAGGCTATGTCACTACCTGTATTTCCCTATGGCAAATTAAGCTTTGCCGTCAGTCTGGCGCTGTGTTCGGCGTATTCTTTCGCGATCGAAGTAGAAAATACCCAGCCGCAAGAACGTGTCGATTTACCGACAGTTACCGTCCAAGGTGTCGGTAAACAGACTACTTCCAACTACACCATTCCCGCTTCCTCCGCCGCGACAGGCATCCGCCTAACCCAGCGTGAAACGCCGCAGTCCCTGTCTGTCGTTACCGAAAAACAAATGGACGACCAAGGTTTGGATACCTTGCAGGACGTGTTAAAACAAACACCGGGCGTGTTCCACAGCAAAATGGGCAACAACGTATCCGGCCACAGCCAATTTATTTCGCGCAGTCAGGCCATTGACAGCATTTCCGTGGATGGTGCGCCTAAATTCCTTTACGACGGTAAAGCCATCCGCCGCGGCACCAACAATCTGGACAGCTCATTGTACGAACAAGTCGTCGTCGTGCGTGGCGCAAGCGGTTTGTCCAATGGCGGTATGGGCGAGCCGGGCGGTACGATTGCTTTGGAACGCAAAAAACCGACTGCCAAACCTGCCATCAGCGTAGAAGCCGGTGTCGGTTCGTGGAACCACTACCGCTTCGTCCTTGATGCCAATCAGCCTTTGAATGCAGACAATACCTTGCGCGGCCGCGCTATTTTGGTCAGCGACCACGGCGGCGATTACCTGCCGAACACTTCGCGCCATAATCACACTTTCTACGGTACTTTGTCTTACGATATCACGCCGCAAACCCAATGGCGCCTCGGTACAGAAATACACCGTTTCCGCAATACCGGTAGCTCGCGTTTCAGCTACCTGACCGCAGCAGGTTCACGCCGTACTGGATTCATACCATTTGAGTCTTCGCCGCGCAGCAATTCTTCCGCACGCTGGGCATACGGCAAGGACACCAGTGCTGAAGTATTCACTTCCCTCAGCCATGAGTTTGACAACGGCTGGAAACTGACAGGCAATTACAGCCATGTTTCGGGCAAAAACGACATCGTTTCAGGCATTGCCGGTACATACGAAATCAATCCCGACTATTCCGCGCTCTTTACATCCGACCGCGATCGCAGCAAATATCGCGACCAAGATTTCTCCCTGACTTTGGATGGTCACTATCCTGCATTGGGCCGTTCGCATGAGTTCAATGCGGGCATCAGCTATCAGGACAACAAAGAAAACCTGTCTTTCTACGAAGAAGGCGAATCGACGATTCCTGATTTGCGTAAATTTGACGGCAACATCGCCAAACCCGATATGCCGTATTTGCGCGATGGTTTTTCACGCATGAAAAACCTGTCGGTTTACGGCTCGACCCGTTTCAAACTGACCGACAAGCTCGCCTTTATCGGCGGCAGCCGTTTTGTGGATTGGCGTTACCGTTACAGCACCAGCCGTAACAAATTTGCACACAGCAGCCACAAACAAAACGTTTTCATTCCTTATTTGGGCGTAACCTACGACATCGGCAACAATCTGACTGCCTATGCGTCTTACACCACCATTTTCCGTCCGCAAGTGCGTTACCTGACCAAAGACGGCGCGGCGCTCAAACCGCAGCGTGGCAAAACCTACGAGACCGGTTTGAAAGCATCATGGTTTGAAGGCCGTCTGAATGCTTCCGCCTCCGTCTTTATGAACAAACGCGACCATTTGGGCGTTGTCGCAGGCAAATTCGCAAATGGCGAGGAATACTACCGCGCAGCCGACAACACCACGACAAAAGGCATGGAACTCTCTGTCGGCGGCCGCCTGAGCGACAAATGGCTGTTGAATGCGTCTTATGCACGTTCCAAAATCAAAGACAGCGAAGGGGTTCAACTGCATCCGTCTTACCCGGTTCATTTGTTCAAACTCTTTACCGCGTATGACGTGACCGACCGTTTGAACCTGGGTGCCAACGTCAACTGGCAAAGCCGAAGCCACACGCTGGACGAATACCCTGCAGACATCAATCCGGCCGCCGCCGCTGCATTGACCCAACGTCCGTACGCAACGCTGGACTTGACCGGTCATTACAAAATCGGCCAATCTACCCGCATCAGTTTGGACTTTGAAAACGTGTTCAATAAACGCTACCGCACCATGCCGGATATTCACGTTTACGGCACGCCGCGTAGTGTAACTGCAACGGTTAAACATACGTTCTAATTGAATAGTAGAAGTAGGATAGGCCGTCTGAAAACCTGAATCATTGGGTTTCAGACGGCCTGATTATTCTCTGACATACTGAGACCTTTGCAAAAAAGTCCTTCCCCCGACAGCCGAAACCTAAACAAAGATTTTCGGCTGTTTTTGTTTCAAATATCCACTGATTCTACTCAAATCCCACCCTTAATCCCCCTTGGATACCTGATTAATCAGGCATCCGGGCCGCCTTTTGGGCGGCAACAGGCACACTTAGCCTGTTGGCCGCTTTCAACAGGTTTAAACACATCGCCTTCAGATGGCTTTGCGCACTCACTTTGAGCAGACCAAAATAGGCTGC
>NZ_JBQCTZ010000094.1:0-13736 GCF_051963715.1 Neisseria sp. P0001.S005
TGAACTATCTTGCTTAATTTACAATTGGTTATCTGCATTTTCGTAGCCTAGCATAACCGCTAATCTACGTCAGCCCCTTTCTTTTTCGGACGACGACGGCGGCGACGTTTGGGTTTGCCGTCAGTTGATCCACTTTGTTTCTGACGTTTATGCTCATTGGCCGCAGTCATTTGCTGACGGGTTTCCTCATCGGCATGTTGGAAAGTTGTCCACCAAGAAGCCTTCTCTTTATCAACCTCGCCAACCTCGCTACGTAAAATCAGAAAATCATAAGCGGCTCGGAAACGGGCTTGCACCAACAGACGATACGGGCGCACGCCGCGCATATTGTCGAATTGCGGCTGAAATTGCCAGATTTCACGCATGGTTGCAGAAAATCGTTGCGGAACGCCCCAACCTTTCTCCACCGTATCGCGCATGGTGTTCATCGCATCCATCAACGCAGGGACAGGTTTTTGACTATGGCTTTGATTGCGTTGCCAAATGGCGTTTAGTGTCGGCCACAATACCGCCGCCAATACAAAACCGACGGAAACGGACTTATCCGAACGAAGGCGCTCATCGGTATTTTTCAAGGCCAACATAATCATACGGTTTTCAGCCGCTTCAGCCGTTTTCAAGGCATCTAAAAGCGGATGGATGCCTTCGGGAATACCCAACTCGTTCAACCGTTTCAAACAGGCACGGGAATAACCGGAAAACAGAATTTTCAGAATTTCATCAAAAAGACGGGCCACAGGCTCATTTTTCAGACGGCCTGCGTATTCGGCAATCGGCAAAGCGGTTTGCTCTTCCACTTCAAAACCCAATTTACCCGACAATCGGACGGCGCGAAGAATACGGACGGGATCTTCCTGATAGCGTTCGGCAGGATTACCTATCATCACCAATTTTTTATCGGCAACATCAGCTACGCCTTGATGGAAATCCCAAATTTCCTCTTTAATCGGGTCGTAATACAGCGCATTGCAAGTAAAATCGCGGCGCATGGCATCTTCTTCAATGCTGCCGTAAGTATTGTCCTTCATAATGCGGCCTTGCGCATTTTGCTGAACCTTATCGCCGCCGCGAAACGTCGTCACTTCAATGGTTTCAGGACCAATCATCACATGAACGATTTGAAAGCGGCGGCCGATAATGCGGCTACGGCGGAATACTTTGCGGATTTGCTCCGGCGTGGCATCGGTTGCGATATCAAAGTCTTTGGGCTCAACCCCGAGCAACAAATCCCGAACGGCACCACCCACAACATAAGCCTGAAAACCGGCCTCATGCAGGCGTTTGGCAATTTTCTCCGCGGCAAAGCTCAACATATCCGCGCGGATACGGTGTTGCTCAAGCGGGATAATTTCCTTTTCGGGCAACGATTTGACGTGTTTTTTAGGCAACACTTTATGCAGCCATTTTTTTAACATAAGCAGCTCTTTTCACAATAAAAAAGGCCGTCTGAAACTTGTCTGGCTTAAGCCTTTGCACAATATTCTGCCGCAGAAGGGACAAAACATTGAGCAAAGGCTTCAGACGGCCTAAAAAAGACGTGCCATTATACCTTATGGAAGTTCGATTAATTAGCGTATTGACAAAAAATATCGGCTATAATGACGGTCTGACAACGATTCAGGCAGAACATCATGTACCACTACAAGTCCGAAGCTACCCAATTCCTCGACAAACTCATGGAAGACAATCCCGAAATGGAAGCGCAACGCCTCGAAAACCGCCATTTGCTGTGGGATGTTACCCTCAACCCGACAGAGCAGGCCGAATTTGAAGCAGCCAAAGTCAACAAAAAACCCTACACCTACTATCAAGACTAATCCCGTATCGGCATGACGACCAACACCCACAATACCGATCCGGCATTACAACATTACCTCAACAGCATCGGTCAATCCGAACATCCCGTTTTGACCGCATTGCGCGAGCGTACCCAATCACATCGTCTGGGAAAGATGGCCATCGCCCAAGAGCAGGCAGCCATGTTGGTGTGGTTGGCCAAATTATTGAATGCCAAAAAATATTTGGAAGTTGGCGTCTTTACCGGTTACAGCAGCACCGCCATGGCGCTTGCCCTCCCCGAAGACGGCAAAATCACGGCTTGCGACATTAATGTAACCTTTACCGATATTGCCCGCGAAATATGGCAGGCAGCAGGCATAGCGCATAAAATCTCGCTTCATCTGCAACCGGCTTTGCTGACTTTGGACGATTTGATTGCGCAAGGCGAATCGGAAAGCTACGACTTAGCACTTATCGATGCCGACAAACCGCCTACGCCGAAATATTTTGAACGCTGTTTGCAACTGGTACGGAGTGGCGGCGTGATTGCCATCGACAATATCTTGTTGGGTGGGCGCGTCATGAATGAAGCTGCCGAAAATGATCCGCCCAGCTTGGATATCCTGCGCCATTTCAACCAAAATCTGCCGCACGATACACGCATTATTCCCATTACCCTGCCTGTCGGCGACGGTTTGACATTGCTACTAAAAAAATAAAACGACACAATCCGATGAAAACATTATCACATTCCCTGTTTCTTTTGCCGCTTACTCTATTGGCCACATCGTGCGCCGTTTCCCATCCTCCCAAACCTGCCGACAATCCCAACTTTGTCCTGCCGGATATTCCGCGTGAGCCTTTGCATGAAAAAAGTATCCCCTATCCACGCTTGGACGCACAAACTCAGATTGACCACTTGGGCATACAAATTGCCCGACTGGAACGCACGGTTGAAGAATTAAATCAACGCTTGCACACATTGGAACAACAACGAAACATCAAACGTCCGACTACTTCGGCTTCCAAACCCAAAGCCCAGCGATTAGACGACCGCAAGCTGAAAATGAATTATTTGGCCAATGGCGGCGGCGTGCCGTCTGAAACAGACTCGGCCGCACAAAACGAACTGCGCCTTTATAATCAGGCGCAAAAATACTACCAACGCAACAACTTCTCTGCCGCAGTAGCCATTTTGAAAGAGGCTGACGGCGGCAATGGCAGCGAAATTGCCCGCCGCAATATGTACCTGCTCCTGCAAAGCCAACAACGTCTGGGCAACTGCGAATCCGTTATAGAAATCGGCAACCGCTACGCCAACCGATTCCGTAACAGCCCGCAAGCTCCCGATGCGATGTATAGCATCGGCCAGTGCCAATACAAACTGCAACAAAAAGACATCGCCCGCAGCACATGGCGCAAACTGATACAGAGCTTCCCCAACAGCGAAGCGGCAAAGCGCGCTTCCATCAGCCTTAAACAAAGATAAACGTTCAGACGGCCTTGTCATCCCCAAGGCCGTCTGAATATTTTTTACCCTTAATCCATTCAAGCAAAAGGAACTCCTCATGATCCAAGTCGGCATTATTATGGGCAGCAACAGCGATTGGCCGGTGATGCAGCAGGCAGCACAATTTCTCAAAAAATTCGGCGTTGAATACGAAGCGCGTGTCGTCTCTGCACACCGCACGCCTGATTTGATGTTTGAATATGCCGAAACCGCACGCGAACGCGGCATCAAAGCCATCATTGCCGGAGCAGGCGGCGCAGCGCATTTACCGGGCATGGTCGCTGCCAAAACCACGGTACCCGTCTTGGGCGTTCCCGTTCCCAGCAAATATCTGCGCGGCGAAGACTCCCTGCTTTCGATTGTGCAAATGCCCAAAGGCGTTCCTGTTGCCACATTTGCCATTGGCGAAGCCGGTGCGGCCAATGCAGCGCTGTTTGCCATTTCACTTTTGGCCAACGAAAATCCTGAATTGGCTGAAAAATTGGCCGCTTTCCGTGCCAAACAAGAACAAACCGTTTTAGACATGGAACTGCCCGAAGCATAAGGAACTAAGGCCGTCTGAAAGTTGTAAATGGAAACTTTGATTTCGTTTTACGATTGTTCAGACGGCCTTAGTCTTTTATCAAATTGAATTAATGCCATGAAAACCCTAGCATTTATCCTACTCTCCACCCTGCTTTGTTCCTGCCAAAGCCCAAGCACTCCTACTCAATCAACTGCAATTCCATCTCAGCAACAAGCCCAAGATACAACCGGCAATCTGATTATCTTCTATGATGCCCAAACCGGTTCTGCACCATTGCTAAAAGCAGTGAAAACCTCGGGTGCAACTTTGGTTTACGAATACAAAAACCTGAACGGCATTGCTATTCGTCCATCTTCCAAGACCAATATTGAAGATGCCATTGCCTATTTCAAAAAGGTAAACGGCGTATTGTCTGTCGAACAAGACCGACTGCTTAAACTTCAATAAATAAACTATTTCTAACCAAATAAAAAAGGCCGTCTGAAACGTATCACTACGATTTCAGACGGCCTTTACTTTTTCAATAAATCAAATCATGCCGCTGCCTTGTGCTTTAGGTTTGGCTTGACCGAATTCCAATTTACTCAGCGCAGACAAATAGGCTTTGGCAGTTGCCACCAATACGTCGGTATCCGCACCTTGGCCGTTGACCACACGGTCGCCACGTTGCAGACGGACGGAAGTTTCGCCTTGGCTTTCTGTACCTTGAGTTACCGCATTGACAGAGTAAATCTGCAAGGTCGCGCCACTTTGTGCTACGCTTTCAATGGCTTTGAAGATGGCATCAACAGGGCCTGAGCCGCTAGCGGAAGCGTGTTTTTCTTCACCGCGAATACTGAACACAATATCGGCGCGCGGTTCTTCGCCGGTTTCAGTGCTGATTTTTTGGGAAATGAATTTGTAGCTTTCGGTATTCATATTGCCCATTTCGTCAGACACCAAAGCGTGCAGGTCTTCATCAAATATTTCGCGTTTCTTATCCGCCAGCTCTTTGAAGCGTGCAAATGCCGCATTCAACGCCTCTTCGCTTTCCAACTCAATACCCAAATCTGCCAGCTTGGTTTTGAAAGCATTACGGCCGGAGAGTTTACCCAAAGTCAGGCGATTGGTTGACCAGCCGACTGATTCGGCAGTCATGATTTCATAGGTTTCAGGGTGTTTCAACACGCCGTCTTGGTGGATGCCTGATTCGTGCGCAAAGGCGTTTGCGCCGACTACTGCTTTGTTTGGCTGAATCGGATAGCCGGTGATAGTAGATACCAGTTTGGATACCGGCACGATTTGCGTGGTATCGATGCCGGTTTCCAAGCCGAACAAATCATGACGCACTTTCAACGCCATCACGATTTCTTCAAGGCTGGCATTGCCCGCGCGTTCGCCCAAGCCGTTGATGGTACATTCCACCTGACGCACGCCTGCCTGAACAGCGGCCAGCGAGTTGGCAACCGCCATACCCAAGTCGTTGTGGCAGTGGGTCGACCAGACTACTTTGTCGCCGTTGGGCACGCTTTTGATGATGTTACTGATACGCTCGTACCATACGGAAGGGATGGAGTAGCCGACAGTATCGGGAATATTGATGGTGGTTGCGCCTGCTTCGATAACCGCCGTAAAGATTTTGGCAAGGAAGTCCAAATCCGAACGCACGGCGTCTTCGGCGGAAAATTCCACATCATCAGTGTATTCTTTGGCGATTTTCACCGCTTTGACCGCCGCATCGATGACTTGCTGCGGCTTCATTTTCAGTTTGTGCTCCATGTGGATCGGGCTGGTGGCGATAAAAGTGTGAATACGTTTATTCGGCGCAGGGGAAACAGCTTCGCCTGCTTTGCGCACATCGTTTTCAACGGCACGCGCCAATGAGCAAACTGTAGATTTGGTAATGATTTTGGCAATCGCATTAACCGATTCAAAATCGCCCGGACTGGCTGCTGCAAAACCTGCCTCAATCACATCGACACCCATCTTTTCTAACTGGCGGGCAATACGGATTTTCTCCTCTTTGGTCATGGATGCACCGGGCGACTGCTCGCCGTCGCGCATAGTGGTATCGAAAATGATAACGCGGTTGGTTTGTGTCATTTCTGTTCTCTCCAGAGATTCGTTTTTTTGTAAAAAAGCATTCAAATCAAGCGGTCTGCCTTGTGCTTCCGCCAAAGCGGTCAGTTTTTGCAACTGAGCCAAAGGCAGAGAACCGCGTGTACGCCATTTGTAGATAGCCGCTGTGGTCGCAGCATTTTCCGGGTCGTGCTGTTTCAGGGCTTCGGCCAGCGAGTTTACGCCGCCAAAATAGGCAACCAAACGGTCAATGTCTAATTGCATGATGTTCCTTGTCCAAATCTGATTAAGATTATTATGTTCTGGTTTTGAATTATACTCATTTTAGACAAAACAACAATCTATTTTTATCAAAATATTGGTGTAAATTTTAAAAATTAAGAAATTTTTATACATTTTGTCTAATTTAGACTATTAAAGGCTCCTCTCAAACCGAACCCATCCTAAATATAGTAAACTAATCCCCTATTTCCCCGATTTGAAACACATTATGTTCCACACCATCCCTACCGACCGTTCCGACATCGAATGGCGCAACGAAAGCACACAAAAGCCGCCTAAGCAGGCGGTTTACATCCAAGAAGCAGGTGCAGCAGAAATCTTAAAAAATGCCCATGCGCAAACTGCAACTGTTTGGACTGGCGATTTTCACAATGCCAAGCAAGTCTTGGCCGCAATGAAAAAACGTATCCGCAGGCCGTCTGAAAAAAAGAAAGACGTACCTGCCGATATTCAGACGGCCTTTCACGCCCATCGTATGAAACAGGCTCAGCAAAGCCGTTTGCTCAATATGCTTGCCGTTGAAATCCAACCGAATTTTCAACTGGATAATGCACGTGCACCCGACATCTACGCCGCCCTGCGCGATGTTTACAACACACCTAACGATAAGCCGTTTCTTTTGCCGCTGAATCAATTACTGGGCTTTATCGGTGCGCACGAGTGGCACAAAAAAGGCATAGACATTCCTCAGCTTGATGGAAAAATCCATGTTCCTTTCGGCGTATTCTCTCCCCTGCGTGGCGAATATTTGGATT
Source organism: Neisseria sp. P0001.S005 (assembly GCF_051963715.1). Classification (NCBI taxonomy): domain Bacteria; kingdom Pseudomonadati; phylum Pseudomonadota; class Betaproteobacteria; order Neisseriales; family Neisseriaceae; genus Neisseria; species Neisseria sp. P0001.S005. Next base: position 6,911 of record NZ_JBQCTZ010000094.1, read on the forward strand.
TAATCAGCCAAACACCACTCGCTCTCAATATTCAGACTGCCTTTGACATCGGCACCGGCTCAGGCGTGATTGCCGCTATTCTCGCCAAACGAGGCATACCCGACATCATTGCCACAGACACCAACCCCAAAGCAATAGCCTGCGCCACAGCAAACCTTGAGCGCCTAGGCTTGGATAAAGCTGTCGACATCCAATCGATTGATTTATTTCCCGAAAGTTGCGCCGACCTTATCGTCTGCAATCCGCCTTGGTTGCCGGCAAAACCGACCTCCGCCATCGAGACTGCCCTTTACGATCCCAATCATGCCATGCTGACTGCGTTTCTCAACGGTGTACGTCATCACTTAAATCCAAACGGCGAAGCTTGGTTGATTATTTCCGACTTGGCAGAACACTTGCATTTGCGTGATAAAGACTTTCTAAACCAATGCTTTCAGACGGCCTCGCTCAATGTAGTCGATATTTTGAAAACCAAACCGCAACACAAAAAAGCAATAGATGAATCCGATCCTTTGGCGTTTGCCAGAAACAAGGAAACTACTTATCTATACCGTTTGAAAGTAATATAAAATCAAGGCCGTCTGAACATTCAGACGGCCTTTAAGCATTTCCACAAAAGAAAACGGCATATCCGTAAAGATATGCCGTTGATGGGAGCAGGGACTGCTATATTTGGCAGTGGTTTGTGTTTTAGTCCTCTTGCGCCGCTGTTTGCAGGTAGTTTGGCAAACCAACTTTGCCAATCAATTCCTGCTGAGTTTCAAGCCAGTCGATGTGTTCTTCGTTGATGTCTTTTTGTTTTTCCAACAAATCACGGCTGACGTAGTCTTGTTGTTCTTCTGCAAGAGCGATGGCTGCAACCAGAGCATCATGTTTTTCATACTCTTTTTTCAGATCGCAGGCAATGATTTCTTCGGTAGATTCACCGATTAACAGTTTACCCAGTTCTTGCAGATTAGGCAGGCCTTCCAAGAATAAAATACGCTCGATCAAATCGTCTGCGGATTTCATTTCGCGGATGGATTGTTTGAAGAAGTGTTCGCCCAATTCTTCAAAGCCCCAGTTTTTCAAAATACGGGCATGCAGGAAGTATTGGTTAATGGTAATCAGCAACAAACCTAAGTTTTTGTTCAGCTCGCGAATAACTGAGATATTACCTTTCATATTCAGCTCCTTATACGTTATACGCTAGATTACAGTTGGCTTTGGTAGTAGTTGCCTTCGCCGACCAATTCGATCAGACGCAGTTGTTGTTCCAACCAGTGAGCGTGATCTTCTTCAGTGTCTTTCAGTTGGGCAATCATCAAATCGCGGGTAACGTAGTCTTGAGCTTCTTCGCACAATTTGATGCCTTTTTTCAGCGCATCGCGTACTTCGTATTCAGTGTTCAAGTCTGCTTTCAGGCAAGAGATTACGTCAGTACCGATGTTCAGTTCGGCACGGGTCATTTTAGGAGTGCCGCCCAACATCAGGATACGACGGATGAAATCTTCGGCGTGAGTGGTTTCTTCTTCCATCTCGTGGTTCAAACGTTCAAACAGTTTGGTGTAACCCCATTCAGAGTACAGGCGAGAGTGGATAAAATATTGGTCGCGAGCAGCCAACTCACCAGACAATAATTCGTTCATGTAATCAATAACTGCTTGGTTGCCTTGCATAATTCTTTCTCTTTCTTTTAAAAGTTGATAATCACGAATGAAGATTCGTGTGTTGTTATGGAATGAGGTAATTGTATGCACAAGTAGCACTTTTGACAAATTTTCTATTTAAAATACAAACAATTATCAAAAAATTTAACCTGCCTAAAAGGCCGTCTGAAAAATTAATCTCCTGTTTTTAATAACAATTTTTTGACATTAATATTAAGAATCCATTGCATTATTCAAAAACATTTACATTTGTTAACCATAAATAAAAGCAAATAATCCAACAAAATCAATCAAATTTAATTATGAATTATTCTCAACTGCTTTTGCCTCATTTTTTTGAATCTTCTACTCCGTCAACACTTAGGAATCGTGCTATAATTGCCAGTTATCTTTTTTTTAAGCACCTAGCTGAAACACATAAATCATCATGAAACAAATCCGCAATATTGCCATCATCGCCCACGTCGACCATGGCAAAACCACATTAGTTGACCAATTGCTGCGCCAGTCCGGTACATTCCGTTCCAACCAGCAAGTAGAAGAGCGCGTAATGGACAGCAACGATCTTGAAAAAGAGCGCGGCATTACCATTCTTGCTAAAAATACCGCCATCGAATACGAAGGCTACCACATCAACATCGTAGATACCCCGGGACACGCCGATTTTGGTGGCGAAGTGGAACGTGTATTGGGCATGGTTGACTGCGTCGTACTGTTGGTTGACGCACAAGAAGGCCCTATGCCGCAAACCCGTTTCGTGACCAAAAAAGCCTTGGCTTTGGGTCTGAAACCTATCGTCGTTATCAACAAAATCGACAAACCGTCTGCCCGTCCAAGCTGGGTTATCGACCAAACATTCGAATTGTTCGACAACCTGGGCGCAACCGACGAACAATTGGACTTCCCTATCGTCTATGCTTCCGGCCTGTCCGGCTTTGCCAAACTAGATGAGAACGACGAGAGCAGCGATATGCGCCCTCTATTCGAGACCATTTTGAAACACACGCCTGCACCAAGCGGCAGTGCGGACGAAACGCTGCAACTGCAAATTTCCCAACTGGACTACGACAACTACACCGGCCGCCTCGGTATCGGCCGCATCTTGAACGGCCGCATCAAACCCGGCCAAGTCGTTGCCGTTATGAATCATGAAGAACAAGTCGCCCAAGGCCGCATCAACCAGCTGTTGGGCTTCCAAGGCTTGGAACGCGTACCTTTGGAAGAAGCTGAAGCCGGCGACATCGTGATTATTTCCGGTATCGAAGACATCGGTATCGGCGTAACCATTACCGACAAAGACAATCCTAAAGGCTTGCCAATGTTGAGCGTGGACGAGCCGACCCTAACCATGGACTTTATGGTCAACACTTCTCCTTTGGCCGGTACTGAAGGCAAATTCGTGACTTCCCGCCAAATCCGCGACCGCCTGCAAAAAGAATTGCTGACCAACGTTGCCCTGCGTGTTGAAGATACTGCCGACGCTGATGTATTCCGCGTTTCTGGCCGTGGCGAATTGCACCTGACCATTTTGTTGGAAAACATGCGCCGTGAAGGCTTTGAATTGGCAGTCGGCAAACCGCGCGTGGTATTCCGTGAAATCAATGGCCAAAAATGCGAGCCTTATGAAAACCTGACCGTGGACGTACCTGATGACAACCAAGGCGCCGTTATGGAAGAGCTTGGCCGCCGCCGTGGCGAATTGACCAATATGGAAAGCGACGGCAATGGCCGTACCCGTCTGGAGTACCACATTCCAGCACGCGGCCTGATCGGTTTCCAAGGCGAGTTCCTGACCTTGACCCGCGGTACCGGCTTGATGAGCCACGTTTTTGACGACTACGCACCGGTTAAATCTGATATGCCCGGCCGTCACAACGGCGTACTGGTTTCTCAAGAGCAAGGTGAAGCCGTTGCTTACGCCCTGTGGAACTTGGAAGACCGCGGCCGTATGTTCGTTTCTCCAAACGACAAAGTCTACGAAGGTATGATTATCGGTATTCACAGCCGCGACAACGACTTGGTGGTAAACCCTCTGAAAGGTAAAAAACTGACCAACGTCCGTGCCAGCGGTACAGATGAAGCCGTGCGCCTGACTACGCCGATCAAATTGACTTTGGAAGGTGCAGTTGAGTTCATCGACGATGACGAACTGGTTGAAATTACGCCACAATCCATCCGCCTGCGTAAACGCTACCTGAGCGAATTAGAACGTCGCCGTCATTTCAAAAAACTGGACTAATTCTGTTTGATTGATACGTTTTAAAATTAAGGCCGTCTGAAAAGTGTTTTAGAAATCCTAGATTTCATTTTTACACTTTCAGACGGCCTTTTATCATCTGTTCAAATAAAGTAAATCGGCATTTCTTCCGCTTGTACTGCTGCTTCATCAGCGCGATCATTCTTACGATATTGCCCCGGCGATATCCCATATTGCTTTTTAAATGCCTTGCCAAAATGCGTTTCCGATTGAAAACCGACCGAGAGTGCAACTGATAAAACCGAATCCGCCGTCTGTTTCAACAATAATGCCCCCTGCTGTAAGCGAATACTGTTTACAAAGGCGTGCGGGCTTGTTCCCGTCTGCTGCTTAAATACCCGCATCAACTGGGCGCGAGACAAGTTGGCAATCGCGGTCATTTTCTCGATATTCCATTCCTCTTCCGGCTTATCCACTACTGCCTGAAGCAAATTCCGCAGGCGTTTGTCCTGCCAACCATTCAGCAAACCGCTTAATTGCGCTTCCCCATTTTTCTCCAGGCTGGCTCGAAGTAGAAATACCAGCAACACCGAAGCCAATGCGTTCACAACCGCTACCGAACCTGACAAAGCTTGACCGCTCTCATATTGCAATAACGCCACCAAATACTGCAAAGAAGGATGGTTGATATTCAGTAAAACCGTATCAGGCAGCCCCGCCATAATATCCGCCTGCGCTTCATATTCAAACCGCGCGCAGAAAAGATGCAAAGTCGCATCGCCTCCTGCATGACTCTGCTTGACTTTAAATGCGCCTTTTTCACTCGTCAGCACGCTGACACTGAAATTTTCACAACTGCTGTCGCTGCTCAAAGTATGCCCTACGCTGCGCGGAAAAAAAATGATATCCCCCGCACTCAGCAGCCTAGCCTCTTGCTCCCCATCAATTCGGATATAACCCGAACCGGCAGTGACGATATGCACCAAACCATGCGCACGCTTTGGCTCATGCCGCACATACCACTCCCCCCGAAAAAGACATTGAACATCCACGCTGCCTTTTACCTGCGCCAATTCGACCAGCCTATCCAAAATATCCATAGTGTTTTTTACCAATAAATGAGATGTTTTGACGATTTTATTCTTCCAATTATTGCAATAATACACACACCAAACACAAACGGATAGGATTTTTTATCTTATCCACTCACATTAAGAAAGGACATATCATGTTTAAAGACTGGCCTGAACATACCGCCTTGGTAAAAAAATCATTCGGTGAACTGGGTAAAAACCATCCTAAAATGCTGCAAGCCTACGGCGCACTGGATCAAGCAGCCGCTGCCGAAGCACTGGATGCCAAAACACGCGAACTGATCGCTATTGCCGTTGCCATTACTACACGTTGCGAAAGCTGCATCAGCGTGCATGCAGCCGCCGCAGCCAAAGCAGGTGCAACCGAAAGCGAAATCGCCGGCGCATTGGCCACTGCTATCGCTCTGAATGCAGGTGCCGCTTATACCTACGCTTTGCGCGCTTTGGAAGCAGTAGAAACCCAACGCTAATCGGTTTGTAAAATCAGGCCGTCTGAAAGCCAACTCCCCTTTCAGACGGCCTGATGAAATGCTAAACTGATAAAATTATCATATTGTTTTCTATCTAATAGGAGATTGAACCATGAAGAAACTGCTGACTGCTGTACTTTTTGCCGCCGCTATTACCACTCCTTTGGCCGCTTCCGCTGCCTCTATGCCTAAAGTTGAAAAAAGCGCGGCACAACCTGCAAAAGCAAAAGGCGTTTGGATTGATGTCCGATCTGCCGAAGAGTTTAAAGAAGGCCATTTGCAAGGTGCGCTCAATATTCCGCATGACCAAATCGTTGACCGCATCAAATCCGTCAGTCCGGATAAAAATGCGCCGGTAAACCTCTACTGCCGCAGCGGCCGCCGTGCAGAAGCCGCGCTGACTGAGCTGAAAAAAGCTGGCTACACTAACGTAACCAACCATGGCGGTTATGAAGACTTGGTGAAAAAAGGTTTGAAATAAATCTAGCTGATTTTAAAAAGGCCGTCTGAAACTTTTCAAACGGCCTTTATTGCCATTACAGACAGCAACTTCCAAATCTCAAACGTTTGCTGAGACCGGTTTCGTGAATTAATTGTTTGATAACCAAAATATTGGTGTTATCGGCCAAGGCACGAATGCTGTGTGCTTCCATCGGCTCAAGACGGATAACTTGCAAGCCTTCGGTTTGCAAAACTTCGTCCACCGTTTTGATTTCAGCTTTGCCGTTTAAAACCAAAAGCAAAATAATCGCATCCGCCTCATATGCCGGAATTTCATTATTCTTCTGCAGTGAAAGCTGAACAATCTCCTGATTGCCGTCTGAAGCAATCACGCCGCCCAATAAAGCTTTGGGGTCTAACTCATAATGTTTCATTATTATCCTTTCCGCTCAAACATTGCCGATTCGTGGACAATCGCTCAAGCAAACCAGTACAATACGGCCCATCTTACCGATAGACACAATATTGTCACATGAACATATTAATCTCAAACGACGATGGTTATCTTGCGCCTGGTTTGGCTGTTTTGGCAAGAGTGTGTGCAGAATTTGCCAATGTCAGGGTGGTTGCGCCCGAACGCGATCGCAGCGGCGTCAGCAATTCCCTGACTTTAGACCGTCCTTTACAACTGAAACAGGCAGAAAACGGGTTTTACTATGTGAATGGTACGCCCACCGACTGCATTCATGTCGGCCAACACGCCCTTGCCGATTTTAAACCCGACTTAGTCTTATCCGGCATTAACAACGGAGCAAACATGGGTGATGATACGCTTTATTCTGGTACGGTTGCCGCCGCAACGGAAGCTTATCTGATGGGCATTCCCGCTATTGCCTTTTCGCTTGCCGACTCCAGCGGCCGTTATTGGGAAACCGCGGAAAAAGCCGCTTGGATACTGCTTTCCTACTTTCTCAA